>JBGSJD010000664.1:0-1822 GCA_041742195.1 Hyphomicrobiaceae bacterium | reverse complement strand
GCATCGGCCGCGGCCTTGTCCGAAACGTAGCTCAACGCGACGTCGTAGCCGCGCCGGGCGGCCAGCAGCGCGGTCGCTGCACCGATGCCACGGGAGCCGCCCGTGACGAGAAGAACGCTGCTCATCGGATGTCCTTTCCTTCGATCGCGCCGGAGCGCGGATGGCGCGAACGCCTCACGCCCAGAGGCGCATGGCGAGGAACAATGCGCCGTTGTAGCCCGCGTGGCAGGCGATCGGCACCCAAAGGCTCCCCGTCCGGCGGTAGAGCCACGACAGGTAGAGGCCGATCAGGAACACTTCGATCAGGCCGGCCATCGAGTAGCCGAGATGAAGGATGGCCCAGATGCCCGACACGAGCGTTGCCGCCGGCCAGAAGCCCAGCCCGGCCACGAGCGGCGGGAGCAGGAAGCCGCGGAACAGCAACTCCTCCCACAACGGCGCGCCGACTGCGATGCTGAGGAAGCCCGCCAGCGGGTCCGCCGTGCGCGCCAGGGTGGTGAACTGCTCGAAATCGGAAACGAAGCCGGAGGGGCTCAGTCCGTAGGCGATGGCATTGGTCAGGGCCATCAGCGGAATCATGAGCAGGACCGCGAAGACAAATGCGCGCGCGCCACCGGCCGGTGCGACGAGGCCCAGCCCTTCCGCCACGCGCGGCGTGCCGGCACGGACTGCAAGGAGCGTCAGGCCCGCGAGCACCGACTGACCGAGGAGCAGCAGCGACACGTTCGTCGAGTCGAGGGACCAGCGGGTGCCTTCGGGACCCGGTATCGTCGGCTGAGACGCGAGGTCGGGCGCCATCAGCAGAACAGCGGCGATGGACACGAACTGGCCGGCCGCGAGGATGGCCAACGTCATCGCCGCCGCCGTCACCGGATGCCAGACTCCGTCCGGCCGCCACGCCGGCGAACCCGTCAGGAAGTCTCGAAACGTCAGTATCGACATGATTTATCCCGACAGCCTCAACAGCATTCTTTCATTCGGCGGCGCGCACCCCTATATTAGGTGTGCCGGATTCGTCCGGCTATGGCGATAAACGGACGTCAGAATAAGCCTTTCGGACCCGGGGGCAGTACCCGGCGCCTCCACCAAGAACCGGCAGACGACTCTCGCGTTTGGCAAGGCGCGACGATCGAGCCGGCTCCTGATGGGGGCGAAACAGGATCGACGAGGGTGTAAAAGGCGCTCTTTTGCCCGGCATGATACCGCCGTTATCGGGTCAAACATATAGTTGCCAATGACAACTATGCTGAGGTTGCGGTCGCTGCGTAATGCAGTTCCCAAGACTTCAAACTTAAGTCCTGACGTCTAGCAGCGTCAGGCGGGGTCCGGGGGGCACCTGGCAACAGAAGCCCCCCACTTTCCGCCGGCGCGCCCGGGCTGGCCGGAGAGGTGTGTGGCGGTACCTTGAGATCGGCTGGACATGACGTCAGGTCAGCATATCGACTACGACGCCCTGGCACTGGAAGCGCTGCGTGGCGTCGTCAAGGCTTGCCTCGCTCAGGTCGCGCGGACGGGACTGGTCGGAGAGCATCACTTCTACATCGCGTTCAACACGCAGGCGCCCGGCGTCGGCATGTCGAAGCGACTGAAGGAGAAGTATCCGCTCGAGATGACCATCGTGCTGCAACACAGATTCTGGGATCTCGCCGTCGATGACGAACGGTTCGAGGTCAAGCTCACGTTCGACGGCATTCCGGAGCGGCTGGTGGTGCCGTTCGCGGCCGTGCGCGTTTTCTACGACCCGAGCGTGCCGTACGTCCTGCAGTTCGACGATCCGGCAGCGACCAGCGCCGGGTCGGCGACGACGGCCGGCGCGGCGGTC
>JBGSJD010000663.1:0-4227 GCA_041742195.1 Hyphomicrobiaceae bacterium | reverse complement strand
AGGCGGCGATCAAGGCACGCCAAACGGGGGCCGCCGCGGCGCTCGGGCCGGTGCTCGTCCTGGTCATGGACAAGGCGGAAGTCGCCGGCTACCAGCGCATGACGCAGGAGCTTCGCGCGGCCGGGATCCGCGCCGAAATGTATCTAGGCACGTCCGGCATGAAGGGGCAGATGAAGTACGCCGACCGCCGGCAGTCGCCATGCGTGGTCATTCAAGGCTCCGACGAACGGGCCAAGGGCGAGGTGCAGATCAAGGATCTCATCGAGGGCGCGCGGGCGTCCGCCGAGATCAAGGACAACGCGGCCTGGAAAGCGGCGCGGCCGGCACAGCTCTCCGTTTCGCGCGACGGGCTCGTCGAGGCCGTTCGCGCGATCGTCGACCGGCACAGAGGCTAGGCCATGGAACACCTCTATTCCGCCGCCGACCTGCCGACATCGTCGCGCTGGATCGAGGCGCTCGGGCGGCAAGGCACGATCATCACGTCGATCTTCGCCCGGGCCGGCTTCGAGCCGATCGCGCCCGCCGTCATCCAGCCGGCGGACCTCTTTCTCGACCTGATCGGGGAGGATCTCCGGGCGCGCACCTACGTCTTCACCGACCCGGACGGGGCCGAACTCTGCCTCAGGCCCGACCTCACGATCCCGGCGACGCGGCTCTATCTCGATCGCTTCGGCGACGAGGGGAAGACTGCACGCCTCTCCTACAACGGCGTCGTGTTCCGGTATCAGCGGGCCGGCGGCAGCCTGGCGCGGCCGCGCGAGTTCCGGCAAGCCGGCATCGAGTACTTCGCGCCCGATGCACCGGCCCAAGCGGAAGCCGAGATCCTGGCGCTGTCGGTCGAGTCGATCCGAGCGGCGGGGCTCAGGGCCTGCACGCTTCGGATCGGCGATCTCGGCATCTTCGAAGCGCTGCTCGGCGCCATCGACATGCCGGAACGGTGGCGCCGGCAGCTCAAGCATCACTTCTGGCATCCGCCCGCGTTCCGGCGGCAGTTGCAGAAGCTCATGAAACCCGAGGAATTCGGACGCTCGCTGGCAGCGCCCCTGCTGGCTGCGATGGAAGCTGCACGACGGGAAGCGGCGCGGCAGGGCGACGCCGTCGCTGCCCTCGAACGTCACATCGAGGCCCGTGGCATCTCGGTGAGCGGGACGCGCACACTGGAGGAGATTGCGCTGCAGCTCGAGGGACTTTCAGCGGACCTGCGGTCACCTCCGCTCGATCCACGGTCGGCGCTCCTGCTCGATGCCTACCTCAAGCTCGCGACGCCGGCCCGTGGCGCGACCGAGGCCATCCGAGGGCTGCTCAAGGGCACCAGCGTCGAGATCGACGCCGCACTCGAGCGCTTCGACGAACGCCTGAAACTCACCGCGCAAGAGGGCGTCGACCTCGCGGACGCACCGTTCTCGGGCGGGTTCGGACGCCAGTTCGAATACTACACGGGGTTCGTCTTCGAGATCCTGTCGCCGATCGTGGGCGAGGCCGCCCCGCTGGCCGGCGGCGGGCGCTACGACAGCCTCGTCGAGGAAATCAGCGGGGGCAAGTCCATCGCGGCCGTCGGGTCGGCGATCCATACCGAGCGCCTGCTGCTCGCCGTGCGAGGAGGCCGGCCATGATCGAAACCGCAACCGATCGTCTGGTGCTCGCCGTGCCCTCGAAGGGCCGGCTCATGGAGGACACCACGACGCTGTTCGCCAAGGGCGGCCTGACGCTTGCCCGTACCGGGAACGAGCGCGGCTATCGTGGCGAGGTCAAGGAACTGCCGGGCGTCGACGTCGCGTTCGTGTCGGCGTCGGAGATCGCCGATCTCATCCGCAAGGGCGAGGTGCACCTCGGTGTCACGGGCGAGGATCTCATCCGCGAGCAGATCCCCGATGCCGACAACGTCGTCGATTTCCTGCTGCCTCTCGGCTTCGGTCATGCGGATGTCGTGATCGCGGTGCCAGACTTCTGGATCGACGTCTCGACGATGTCGGATCTCGAAGAGGCCGCGCTGCTCTACCGGCGCATGCATGGCTCACGGATGCGGGTGGCCACGAAGTACCGGACACTGACGCGCATGTATTTCGCGGGACATCGCTACGGGAACCAACCGCGTGCGGTCGATGCCGTCAGCATGTACCGGATCGTCGAGAGCCTCGGCGCCACAGAAGGCGCGCCGGCCGCCGGGCTGGCGGAGCTCATCGTCGACATCACCTCGACCGGCTCGACGCTCAGGGCGAATGGCCTCAGAGTTCTGGACGACGGCGTCATCCTGCGATCGCAGGCCAATCTGGTCGCGAGTCTGCGCGCGCCGTTCGGCGAACGCCTCACCGCACTCAAGGACGATATCCTCGCCAGGATCACCCCATAGACGTGCCCCCTTTCCCCGAGCGGAGACCACCATGCGCCGAGCGTTCCTGATCGTCCTCGATGGACTTCGCCGCGACATGGTCACGCCGGAGCTCACACCGACACTGACGCGGTTCCGCGCGCGCGCCGAGGCTTTCGACGCGCACCGGTCGGTGTTTCCGTCGGCAACGCGCGTCGTGTCGTCGTGTGTCTCGACCGGGTGCTATCCGGCCAAGCACGAGCTTGCCGGCAATACCCTTGTGCTGATCGAGGACGGGCGGCTCGTCGCGCACGACGTCGGTCATCCGGGGTTTCTCCAGCACAAACGAAAAGTGACCGGCCGGACGCTCGCGCGGCCGACCATGGCCGAACGGGTGGCGGGCATCGGCGGCGCCGCGATCTATTCCAACGTGTCGCCGGGGGCAGCCTACGCCCACGATCCGGACGGGCACGGCACTGTCTACCATCGCGCCGGGTCGTTCGGTCCCGGCCGCAAGCCTGTCAGCGGGTGGACGGCCGAGCGGATCACCGCCGACGCCAAGGGTGATCGGGATCTGGACGAGCGCTTCATCGCCGATTGCGTGCTCGGGGCAGCCAAGCCGGCGCTCGGCGTGCTGTGGCTCGCGGAGCCGGACGCTTCCTCGCACGCCTATCCGCTCGGGAGCAAGGATCAGCTCGATGCGATCCGATCGGCGGACACCACGCTGTCCATCGTTCTGGAGGGCATCGAAACGGCGCGCGCCCAGGGCGACGACATCCTCAGCCTCGTCGCGTCGGATCACGGGCATCAGACCGTCAAGGGCGTCATCGACGTGGATGCGGAACTGGTGAAGGCCGGTTTGAAGGCCAGCATGGAGTCCGGCGACGTCGTCGCGGCCTCGAACGGCACCTCGGTGCTGGTCTACATCCACCCGGATCATGCCACGCGGACGGCCGATATCGGCGCGTTTCTCCGGTCGCAGCCATGGGCCGGCGAGACGCTCGGCATCGACCGGATGCACGAGATCGGGCAGGCGCCACTGCACGGCCTCGCCTTTGCCGTGTCGATGGCGGCCGACGAGGATGCCAACGAGCACGGCATCCCCGGGCGCAGCTTTGCCGCCAAGCCGGTCGCCGGAAAGCCCGATCGCATGAACTGCGGACAGCACGGTGGCCTCGCCCGCTACGAGCAATCGCCGTTCCTCATGATCGCCGGGGGGACATTCTCCGCCGGCTCGTCGCGTTCGACGCCGTCCTCGGCCGTCGATCTCGCGCCGACGGTGCTGACCCACCTCGGCGTGGCGTTCGACGGGCTCGACGGCCGCGCGCTACAGGCTGGCTGACCGGTTTCGGGGCTGGCCAATCGCGCGCGGAGAGTGGCAAACTTTCCGGCAGCCCACGCCGGCAGTCCGGGAGCGAGCATGTCCGACGACCTGATCCGAATGACCGCGCGCGACGTGGTCGCGAAACTCCGTGCCAAAGAGATCTCCCCGCTCGACCTGATCGATGCGGCCGAGCGGCGGATCGCTCAATGCGAGCCGGCGATCAACGCGCTGCCGACGCTGTGCCTCGAACGCGGGCGCGATCACGCGCGGCGGCTCATGCGAGGGGACGGGCGGGACGCGGAGGGCGAGGCCGGGTGGCTCGCCGGGTTGCCGATCGCGATCAAGGACGTCAACGACGTGGCCGGTGTGCGCACCACCTATGGCTCGCCGATCTTCAAGGATCACGTGCCCGCCGTGTCGCACCCGGTCGTGGAGCGGATCGAGCGGAAAGGCGGCATCGTCATCGCGAAATCCAACACGCCGGAGTTCGCCTCTGGCGGCTCGACGTTCAACGAGGTGTTCGGGCGGACGCGCAACCCGTGGAATACGGCGCTCACGCCGGGCGGGTCGACGGGGGGCGGGGCGGCGGCGCTGG
>JBGSJD010000662.1:0-3205 GCA_041742195.1 Hyphomicrobiaceae bacterium | reverse complement strand
CGCCGGGCTCCATGGTGGTGCTGCTGGTGCTCTGGACGGCGGCCGCGTCGCATGTCGCGGCCGTGCACGGGGTGGCGACGGCGCCCGGCGATCTCCGGGTCGTTCCCTATCCTGCGGCAACTGATCGCGACAGTGACATCCGCGAGCGCGAACGTGCTATGAGCGGCTCCGCGCCGAGGCCATTGGCGCCGCTGCCGCGCTGACCGATCGCACGAACGAGAAAGACACCATGGCCGTTCGCCGACTTCACCCCGACCAGCCCGCCACATTCGCGTTCACGGCCGAGAATCTCGCCTGGGCCGAAGCACGTATCGCGCAATACCCGCCCGGCAAGCAGGCATCGGCCGTCATTCCGCTGCTGTGGAAGGCGCAGGAGCAGGAGGGCTGGACGACGGAACCCGCCATCCGGGCCGTCGCCGACATGCTCGGCATGGCCTACATCCGCGTCTACGAGATCGCGACCTTCTACACGATGTTCCAGCTGTCTCCGGTCGGGCGCAAGGCCCACCTGCAGGTGTGCGGTACGACGCCGTGCATGCTGCGTGGCTCGGAAGGCTTGATGGACGTCTGCCGGGCCCGGGTGCATCACGATCCGCATCACCTGTCGGCCGACGGTGATTTCTCGTGGGAAGAGGTCGAGTGCATCGGGGCGTGTGCCAATGCTCCCGTCGTGCAGATCGGCAAGGACGTGTGGGAAGACCTGACGCCGGAGAGCTTCGGCAAAGTCATCGACGCGTTCGCGGCCGGCAAGTCGCCGACGCCCGGGAGCCAGACGGGCCGTACGGCGTCGTCGCCAGCCGGTGGCGCGACCACGCTCAACGATCCGACGCTCTACGACGGCTCCATGGCCGGTGGCTGGCAACAGAAGTTTGCCGAGCGCGAGGCGGCAGCCGCCGATGCCGCGGCCAAGGCCGCCGCGGCGCCGAAGACATGACTCGATGCCATCAGGCAGATGCGTCGCGCCGATCGCTCACGTCCCGGGGTCAAGGAGGCCGCCGATGTCCAGCGCTCTGCTGATGCTTGGCTTGAAGTTGCTTACTCTGGTCGGAGCCGTGGCCCAGACGGTGGGATTCATCGGGTTCTTCGCGTTCGAGGCGCTGCAGGAGCACCGCCTGCAGCTTCTGATCGGTGGAACGCTCGTCGTCGTAGTATCCGAGGGGCTGTCGTATTGGCTTGGTCGGCGGCTCGCCGCTCAAACAGTTGACGAGACGCCCTAGTCGCAAGGTCTACCCAATCGGGTCGCGCCGTCGTGCGGGGCCCTCTCGCCTGGAGCTGTCATGCTCGCTGACAAAGACCGCATCTTCACGAACATCTACGGCTTTCACGACACGAGCCTTGCGGGGGCGCGGAAGCGTGGCCTTTGGGACGATACCAAACGGCTGATCGACAAGGGCCACGACTGGATCATCAACGAGGTGAAAGCCTCGGGGCTCCGGGGGCGGGGCGGCGCCGGCTTCCCGACGGGGCTCAAGTGGTCGTTCATGCCGAAGAACGACCCACGGCCCTCGTATCTGGTGGTCAACGGCGACGAGTCCGAGCCGGGGTCGTGCAAGGATCGCGAGATCCTGCGGCACGATCCGCACCATCTCGTCGAGGGCTGCCTGCTGGCGTCGTTCGCGATGCGGGCGCACACGTGCTTCGTCTATATCCGGGGCGAGTTCATCCGTGAGCGCGAGGCGCTGGAGCGGGCCGTCAAGGAAGCCTATGACGCCCGCCTGATCGGCAAGAACAACATCCATGGCTGGGATTTCGATCTCGTCGTGCACCATGGCGCCGGCGCCTACATCTGCGGCGAGGAGACGGCGCTGCTCGAAAGCCTCGAGGGCAAGAAGGGGCAGCCGCGCCTGAAGCCGCCGTTCCCGGCCAATACCGGGCTCTACGGGTCGCCGACGACGGTGAACAACGTCGAATCGATCGCGGTCGTGCCGACCATCCTCCGGCGCGGCTCGGCGTGGTTCAGCGGCATCGGGCGGCCGAACAACACGGGGACCAAGCTGTTCCAGATCTCCGGCCACGTGAACAATCCGTGCGTGGTGGAGGAGGCGATGAGCATTCCGCTGCGCGAGTTGCTGGAGAAGCACGCGGGCGGCGTTCGCGGCGGCTGGGACAATCTGCTGGCCGTCATCCCGGGCGGATCGTCGATGCCGTGCATCGCGGCGGGGGACTGCCAGGAGCTGCTCATGGATTTCGATTCCATGTCGGCGCTGAAGTCCGGCCTCGGCACGGCCGCCGTGATCGTGATGGACAAGTCCACCGACATCATCAAGGCGTTCGCCCGGATCGCCTATTTCTACAAGCACGAGAGCTGCGGTCAGTGCACGCCGTGCCGTGAGGGTGTGGCCTGGATCTGGCGGCTCATGGAGCGCATGTCCAAGGGCGAAGCGGAGAAGAGCGAGATCGACCTCCTCTTCAACGTCACCAAGCAGGTCGAGGGGCACACGATCTGCGCGTTCGGCGAAGGTGCGGTCTGGCCGATCCAGGGGTTCCTGCGCAACTTCCGCACCGTCATCGAGGAGCGGATCGACCACCGTATCGCGGCCGAGGCCCGCCAAGCGGCGGAGTAGGCCTCAGGGCGTGGCGCGCGTCGCGAGACGACGGACAGACGGCGGCAGGGCGGCGATGGCCGCCTTCAGCCGGCGGCGCAGGCGCAGATAGCCGTTCATGTAGAGCCAGCCCCGGGCTGACAGCGCGAGGGCGTAGTCCGACACGGCGACGACGCCGTCGGCAAAGTCCATCTTGTAGGCATGAACAGGCGGCAGGAGGTCGAGCGTCGCACGGCGCTTCTCGATGCAATGTCCGATGACGTTCTCGAGGAGCAGGGCGCCCGGCGCGCAGCGCTCGAAGGCGGGATCGTAGACCGCGACGTGCAGGAAGCTCGACGACGGCGTCTCCAGAAGGATCTTCCGGGCGACGGGTTTGCCATCGCACGCGAGGGTGTGGATCGTCGCGCCGGTGGGGTGATCCGCCGAGGCGCACGCATCGCGGAAGAACGCCGCGAAGCGCCGGTCGTTCAGAGCCGGGGCGAACTCGCCACGATCGGCCAGGGATTGGCGCTTGAGGGCAATGGCCGCTTCGGCGGCTTCGCCAGCCTCGGGGGTGGCCGTCATACGCTCGACGGTCACGGGACCCGTATCCGCGAGGCGGCTGGCCTGCCGGCGGCGGTTTTTCTGGGCGCGGGGTCGACGGCGCTCTTCCCAGCCGGCAA
>JBGSJD010000661.1:0-2243 GCA_041742195.1 Hyphomicrobiaceae bacterium | reverse complement strand
CCGCGATGAGCCGGCTCGGCCTGTTCCGGGACCTCGAGGCTGGCGCCGTCTATATCGGCTTCATGGCCGGCGTTCTCGGCTCGGAGCCCGAGCGGGCGGAGCGGCTGGTTGCCGGGATGTTCCCGATGCCGCCCGAGGATCAGGTCGCCATCGTCCGTGCCATCGCCTACTCCGGCCTTCCCGACTGGAAGGAACTGCTGCGCCGCTTCGCCGAGCGCATGCCAGCGCGCAAGGTCCTCGTCAGCCGGCATCTCGACGACCGCCTCCCGACCTTGCCCACGTTGCCGCTGGAAGGCCAGCCCGCCGCCCTCGACACGCTTTGGGGCTACTATTTCGCGTCCGCCAACATGGCCCCCGTCGAGCGCATCGTCGCCGTCCTCCCGTGGGCCCGCGACACCGAGAAGATCGATCGGATCACGATCGGCAGCATGGCCAAGTGGACGCTGGCCAACAACGCGCTCCAGGACAAGCCGCTCCTCGATCATCTGACGGCGGAGCTCAACCGCCAGCCGCCGCCGGTCGCCCGCGAGCTTCGCGACGTCATCGAGGCCGCCGAGACCTTCGAGACCGGCAAGATCCGGAAGGAAGCGACCGCCGCCATGGAGGAGTTGCGCCGCAAGGGGCCGGAATCGGTGCGCAAGTTCGCGTTCTGGGGCCAGGCGGGCCAGACGGCCCTGGCCTTTGGCTGCGTCGTGGCAGGAGCCCTTGGCCAGCCGCAGATCGCCGTGCCCTGCGTCATCGGTGGCGCCGCGAGCACGGCCGCGATGCGCATCTTCGCGCCCCAGTAGGCGGCCACACCTCGATTGCAGCCGGCCGTCGCCTCTGCTAGACGTCCGCCTTCTGTTCTGGCTCGCCGAGGACCGCCGATGATCCCACGCTATGCACGCCCCGAGATGGTCTCGATCTGGGATCCCGAGACCCGCTTCCGGATCTGGTTCGAGATCGAGGCGCATGCGGCGTCCGCCATGGCCGATCTCGGCATCGTGCCGCGCGAGGCCGCCGAGACCATCTGGTCGAAAGGCTCCGCCGCCCGCTTCGACGTGGCCCGCATCGACGACATCGAGCGCGTGACGAAGCACGACGTCATCGCCTTCCTGACGCACCTCGCCGAGCACGTCGGACCCGAGGCCCGCTTCGTCCACCAGGGCATGACGTCCTCCGACGTGCTCGACACCTGTCTCAGCGTCCAGCTCGTCCGCGCCGCCGACATTCTGCTGGCCGACCTCGACCGCCTGCTGGCGGCGCTCCGCACCCGGGCCTTCGAGCACAAGCACACGGTCACCATCGGCCGCAGTCATGGCATCCACGCCGAGCCGACGACGTTCGGCCTGAAGCTGGCCGGTGCCTTCGCAGAGTTCACGCGCGCCAGGGAGCGACTGGTCTCGGCCCGCCGCGAAGTCGCGACCTGCGCCATCTCCGGCGCCGTCGGCACGTTCGCCAACATCGATCCGCGCGTCGAGGAGTATGTCGCGGCGAAGATGGGCCTCGTCCCCGAGCCGGTATCGACCCAGGTCATCCCACGCGACCGCCATGCCATGTACTTCGCGACCCTCGGCGTCGTCGCCTCGTCCATCGAACGGCTCGCGATCGAGATCCGCCATCTCCAGCGCACCGAGGTTCTCGAAGCCGAGGAGTTCTTCTCCGAAGGCCAGAAGGGCTCGTCCGCCATGCCGCATAAGCGCAACCCGGTGCTGACCGAGAACCTCACGGGCCTCGCGCGCATGGTCCGCAGCTTCGCCATGCCGGCCATGGAGAACGTCGCCCTCTGGCACGAGCGCGACATCTCGCATTCCTCCGTCGAGCGCATGATCGGTCCCGACGCGACCGTGACGCTCGACTTCGCCCTGAACCGTCTGGCCGGCGTCGTCGAGAAGCTGATCGTCTATCCCGAGAACATGCGTCGGAATCTCGACCGCCTGGGCGGTCTCATTCATTCGCAGCGCGTGCTGCTGGCGCTCACCCAGAAGGGCGTCTCTCGCGAAGACAGCTACGCCTGGGTCCAGCGCAATGCGATGCCCGTCTGGCGCGGCCAGGGCGACTTCCTGACGCTTCTCAAGGCCGACACGGATGTCGCGGCGGCCCTGTCGGCGGCCGAACTCGAAGCGCTCTTCGACCTCGGCTATCACACGCGCCACGTCGACACGATCTTCGCGCGCGTGTTCGGAGCGGCCTGAACGGTAGCGCCGCTCAGATCGGCACCGCAGGCGCCGTCGCCTGCGCCGACGGCAGCTTGTGCATGCGCG
>JBGSJD010000660.1:0-5664 GCA_041742195.1 Hyphomicrobiaceae bacterium | reverse complement strand
CCCGGCGACAGTCCCGTCGAGGTGCAGGGGCTCGTGCGGCGCGCACGCTCCGACGGATGGACCGCGGTCGGCGCCATGAAGGGCGGCATGCCCGTCGATCTCGGCTTGACGGCCCTGATCGAGATCGTGCCCGAGGGCGTGCTCGTCGCGGTCGCGTCGCGGGTGGCGCAGACCATGGACAGCTCGATCTTCCGGCATCTCGGGCTGATGCCTGAAAAACTCCCCATCATTGTCGTCAAGAGCTCCGTCCATTTCCGCGCCGACTTCACGCCGCTCTCGTCCTCGATCATCGTCGCGAAGGCGCCCGGGCCGGTGGCCATCGATCACACCGACCTGCCCTATCGGCGGCTCCGGCCGGGACTTCGCGTGATGCCGAAAAAGTCCTGATCCGACAGGGCAGGTACTCTGCCGGCTTTCCGGTCGGGCTGGCCGTTTTTCGTTCGGCTGCGGCCCGGGGAACGGCCACGCTCGACCTTGACCCCCGCTCCCGTGAGCCCCAAAGTACGAGCATCCCGGGCCCGTCATCCCGGGTTGCCTGCTTTTTGATCGGGCCGAAGAACATGGGAGTTGTCATCATGAAGTGGACTGCCAAGGTCGCTCTCGCGGCTGCGTTGCTCGCGGCGCCTCTCGCGAGCGCCGAAGCGCAGAAGACGCTGCGTTTCGTGCCGCATTCGGACCTGAAGATCCTCGACCCGATCTGGACGACCGCCTACATCACCCGCAACCACGGCTACATGGTGTACGACACGCTGTTCGCGATGGACGCGAACGGCGATTTCAAGCCGCAGATGGTCGACAAGTACGATGTCTCGGCGGACAAGCTCACCTACACGCTGACGCTGCGCAATGGCCTCACCTGGCACGATGGCGCGCCGGTCACATCCGAGGACTGCGCGGCCTCCATCAAGCGCTGGGCTGCGAAGGACTCGCTCGGGCAGAAGATGATGAGCTTCGTTTCTGGCATCGAGACGCCCGACGCCAAGACCATCGTCATCAAGCTGAAGGAGCCGACCGGCCTCGTCATCTCGGGGCTCGGCAAGCCGTCGTCCAACGTGCCCTTCATGATGCCTAAGCGCGTCGCGGAGACCGATCCGAACAAGCAGATCGAGGACTTCACGGGCTCGGGCCCGTTCGTGTTCAAGAAGGACGAGTGGCAGCCGGGCTCGAAGATCGTCTACACGAAGTTCGACAAGTACGTGCCGCGGAGCGAGCCGGCCTCGGCCTTTGCCGGTGGCAAGGTGGTGAAGGTCGACCGCGTCGAGTGGCGGCCGATCCGCGATCATCAGCAGTCGGTCAACGCGCTGCTCTCGGGTGAGATCGACTACATCGAGGCGCCGCCGCACGACCTGCACACGCTCGTCAAGGCGGACAAGAACGTCTACATGTTCAACTGGAACCCGCTCGGGAACCAGTTCACGTTCCGGTTCAACGTGCTGCACAAGCCGTTCGACAACCCGAAGGTTCGGCAGGCGCTGCTCTATGCCTTCAACCAGGAAGATTTCCTGAAGGCCGTGATCGGCAACGCCGAGAACTACAAGCTGTGCAAGGCGATGTTCATCTGCGGATCTCCTCTGGAGACGACCGCCGGCATGGACGACAAGCTCGAGTCCAACTTCAAGAAGGCGCGCGATCTCCTGAAGGAGGCCGGATACGACGGCACGACGATCGTGCTGATGCATTCGACCGATTTGCAGGTGCTCACGAACCTGGCGCCGGTCGCCAAGTCGCTGATGGAGAAGGTCGGCCTCAAGGTCGACATGCAGTCCATGGACTGGCAGACGCTGGTGGCGCGTCGCGCGAAGAAGGATGCGCCTGACAAGGGCGGCTGGCATGCCTTCCTCACGTCGTGGGTGTCGGCGGATCTCCTCAACCCGGTGATGATGGGTTTCCTCAACTCCGGTTGCGAGAAGGCCATGTTCGGCTGGCCGTGCGATCCCGAGATCGAGAAGCTCAGGAACGAGTTCGCCAAGGCGACCGACCTCGGGAAGCAGAAGGAGATCGTCGCCAGCATCCAGAAGCGTGTCGTCGAGTACCCGACCCACGTCCATCTGGGTCAGTGGTACAACCAGGGTGCGCTGCGGAACAACGTGACGGGTGTCGTCGCCGCGCCGGCTCCCGTGCTCTGGAACATCGAGGTCAAGTAATCGCGACCACGTCCGATGCCATGTCCCCGGCTCGTCGCGAGCCGCGGGGCATGGCGGTATCGGTTGACGCTCCAGCCTGACAGGCCCTCATGGTCGGCTATATCCTGCGAAGGCTGCTCGCCGCCGTTCCCGTCATGGGAATTGTCGCGGTGCTCGTCTTCCTCATGCTGCGACTGACGCCGTCCGATCCGGCGGCGATCATCGCAGGCGACTTCGCCAATGATCAGCAGATCGCGGAGATCCGCACCAAGCTCGGCCTCGACCGACCCATCGTCACGCAGTTCGTGATCTGGATCGGAGGTATGCTGCAGGGCGATTTCGGCGAGTCGTTCTTCTACAAGAAGCAGGTTGCGGCGCTCATCGCGGAGCGGCTCGAGCCGACGCTCTCCCTGTCGCTGCTCGCCATCGTTCTCACCGTCTGCATCGCGGTTCCGCTCGGCACGCTCGCCGCCTACAAGCAGGGCTCGTGGATCGATCGGATCGTGATGGGGTTTTCGGTCGTCGGCTTCTCGGTGCCGGTGTTCGTGGTCGGCTATCTGCTCATCTACGTGCTGGCGGTTCGCCTCGACTGGTTCCCCGTGCAGGGCTACCAATATCTGCGTGACGGTTTCGGCGGTTGGCTGCACCGTCTCGTCCTGCCGGCGCTGACACTCTCCATCGTGTTCGTCGCGCTGATTGCCCGCATGACGCGCACCAGCGTGCTCGAGGTGCTGCACGAGGACTACATCCGGACCGCGCGAGCCAAGGGGCAGTCGGAACTCAAGGTGCTCGTCCGGCACGCGCTCGCCAATGCGGCGGTGCCGATCCTGACCGTGATCGGCCTGACGTTCGCGACGCTGATCGGCGGCGTCGTGGTGACAGAGTCCGTCTACACGCTGCCTGGTCTCGGGCTTCTCACCGTCGATGCGGTGCTCGCCCGCGACTACCCGACGATCCAGGCGGTGATCCTGCTGTTCTCGCTCGCTTATGTCATCGTCAATCTGCTGGTCGACGTGGCCTACACGGTGTTCGATCCAAGGATACGGTACTGATGGCTGTCGTGGATACCACGCCCGTTCGACCGCGCGCCTCGGTGCTGCGGCAACTCGCGCGCTCGACCAGCGTCCTCATCGGTGGGCTGATCGTCGCGACCATGATGACCATCGGCGCCCTCGCGCCGTGGCTCGACACGCGCGATCCGGCGGAGGTCAATCCGTCGGTTCGCAACAAGCTGCCGGGCTACACCGCGACGATACGGGATGACGACGGCAACAAGGTGCCCGTCACCTATCGCTTCGGAACCGACAGCCTCGGTCGCGACATCTACAGCCGGGTCGTCTACGGAGCGCGCGTGTCGCTCATCGTCGGGCTCACGGTGTCGCTCATCTCGATCGTCATCGGACTACTGATCGGGCTCATCGCGGGCTACGTCCGCTGGCTCGACGGCATCCTGATGCGGTTCATGGACGGGTTGATGGCCATACCCGCCATCCTGCTGGCGATCGGGCTCGTGTCGGTGTTTCGCGCCGGACTCCTGGCGGTGATCGTTGCCATCGTCGTGCCGGAAGTGCCGCGCGTGGTGCGCCTCGTGCGCTCGATCGTGCTCTCCATCCGCGAGGAACCCTACGTCGAGAGCGCGATCACCGTCGGGACGCCGACGCCGCTCCTCATCTTCCGCCATGTGCTGCCCAATACCATCGCGCCGCTCATCGTGCAGGGGACCTTCATCTGCGCGGCTGCGATCCTCATCGAGGCCATCCTGTCGTTCCTCGGGATCGGCATCCCGCCCGAGATCCCGACGTGGGGGAACATCATGGCCGAGGGGCGCACACTGTTCCGCGTGTTTCCGCAGAACATCCTCTATCCGGGGATCTTCCTCGCCGTGACGGTGCTCGGCGTGAACATGCTCGGCGACGGGCTCCGCGACGTGCTCGACCCCAAAATGGAGCGGCGAGGCTGATCATGGATGGCGCACCCGGACCCAGCGGCACGCCGGTCCTCGAACTCGACGGTCTCAGCGTGGCATTGCCGAAGACCGGCGACCGGACGCATGCGATCGACGGGGTCAGTTTCAGCGTCGGCCGCGGCGAGATCGTGTGCGTGGTGGGCGAATCCGGTTCGGGCAAGTCCGTCACCGCGCAGGCCGTCATGGGGCTGTTGCCGAAGGGGCAGTTGACGCGCAGCGCCGGCTCGATCCGGCTCGAGGGGCGAGAGGTCACCACGTGTACGCCAGCGGAACTCCGCGCGTTGCGCGGCGCCCGCATGTCGATGATCTTCCAGGAGCCGATGACGGCGCTAAATCCGGTCGAACGGGTCGGCGCGCAAATCGGCGAGGTGCTCGAGATCCACACCTCGCTTTCGGCCGAGGAGCGCCGCAACAAGGTGCTCGACGTGATGGCGTCGGTGCATCTTCCCGACGTTGCCAGCATGATCGACGCCTTTCCGCACCAGCTCTCGGGCGGGCAGCGGCAGCGCGTGATGATCGCGGCGGCGCTCGTGCTCGATCCGGTGCTGCTCATCGCGGACGAACCGACGACGGCGCTCGACGTGACGACACAGGCGCAGATCCTGAAGCTCATCGCCGAGATGCAGGCGCGGCGGGGCACGGGCGTGCTGTTCATCACGCACGATTTCGGCGTCGTCGCCGAGATCGCGCATCGCGTGGTCGTCATGCAGCACGGCAAGGTCGTCGAGATCGGGACGCGCGACGAGATCATCTCGCGGCCCAAGGCGGGCTACACGCAGATGCTGATCCGGTCGGTGCCGAGCCTCGAGCCGCCGTCGCGCACGCCGAAGACCAGTGCCGTTGCACTCGCGATCGAGGGACTTTCGAAGACCTACGTGTCGGGCGGGTTTCTCGCGGGCAGGAAGCGCGTGGTGAAGGCCGCGCAGGACGTCTCCATCGAGGTCCGGCGCGGGGAAACCGTGGGGATCGTCGGCGAGAGCGGTTCCGGCAAGACCACGGTGGCCCGGTGCGTCGCCCGACTGATCGATCCGACCGAAGGGGAAATCAAGATCGGCGGCGTCGACGTGGCGCGGCTTCGGGAGAGCGCGCTCCGCCCGCATCGCAAGCACGTCCAGATCGTGTTCCAGGACCCCTACCGGTCGCTCAATCCGCGGCGCACGGTGGGCGCCTCGATCATCGAGGGGCCGATGAATTTCGGCGAATCGGCCGCTGATGCAACCCGGCGCGCGCGTGATCTCATGACGCTCGTCGGGCTGCAGCCGGACGCCCTCGAGCGTTTCCCGCACCAGTTCTCCGGTGGGCAGAGACAGCGGATCGCGATTGCCCGCGCGCTCGCCATGCAGCCACGCCTGCTGATCGCGGACGAGGCCGTGTCGGCGCTCGACGTGTCGGTGCAGGCGCAGGTGCTGGCCCTGCTCGACGACGTGCGCGAGCGGTTCGATCTCGCGGTGCTGTTCATCACGCACGATCTGCGCGTCGCGGCGCAGATCTGCGACCGGATCGCGGTGATGCAGAACGGCGTCGTCGTGGAGCACGGGCCGACGGCCGAGCTGTTCGCGAACGCGCAGCATCCCT
>JBGSJD010000659.1:0-1828 GCA_041742195.1 Hyphomicrobiaceae bacterium | reverse complement strand
CATCGCGGCTGCCGGCCTCGATCACGCGGCGCTGCGAAGCCTCGGTCCGTTCGACCTCGTCGTCGCGAACATTCTCGCCGGTCCGCTCATCGTGCTGGCGCCACGGCTCGCCCGTGCGATTCCAAGGGGTGGGCGCGTCGTCCTGTCGGGGCTGCTCGGAGAGCAGGCGCGGGAGGTCACGGGCGCCTACCGGATGGCTAGGTTCCGGCTCGAGCGGCGGCAGATCCGTCACAACTGGGCCACGCTGGTCCTGGTGCGGGGCTGATCGGGGCCCGGCGCGGGCCGCCATCCACGACAGAATGACCATCAAAAACAGAAACGGCCGGCGCGATGGCGCCAGCCGCTCCCGTGTTCGAACCGCGACGGCGGGTCTCGTTCAGGCCCAGTAGCTGGCCGGAACGGTGCCCTTTGCGCGGATGTGGCGGATCTGGTCGGGCGAGAAGCCCATGTCCGCAAGCTGGCCGTCCGACATACGCTCGAACGTGGCCTGAACGCGGGCGACACCCTGGCGGGTGCGTGCCTCGATGAAGCGCTCGAAGAAGCCCTTGCTCGGCGTCGTCGACGTGGCGGCTGCGGAGCCGTGACCGAATGCTGCTGTGGTGCTCATGATCGTAATCCCCTCAACTCATGTGTGAGGTTTCTGTTGGCCGGCGATCGTTTTCGAACTTCCGGCCCCATCGCGAGGATCGACTTCAATCCCGCTTGGCTGAACGATAGATATTGGTTTACGCGGCGGCCCGGTAGAGGGGATGCGGCAGTGCAGCATTGCAGAAAACGCATAGAAACTTCTTCTTAGTTTCATGAAGTTGTCGTCGGCCGCGGCGCTTTTACAATGTGTTTCTCATGTGGCGTGATTCGCCTCGTTGCGAGGCTTGCCCGGCCGCTCTACTAATGAGCGATGTTCCAGGATTTCAGCTCTCCTTCCGATCCGATCGCGGGTGCCAACCGGACCCGTACGCTGCAATCGCGACTGCGTGGGCTCGGCCTCGACGCCTTCGTGGTGCCGAGAGCTGACGAGCACATGGGTGAGTACGTCGCCGCGTGCTCCGAGCGGCTGATGTGGCTGACGGGGTTCACCGGCTCAGCGGGGCTCGCGGTCGTCGGGCAACGCTTCGCAGCGCTGTTCGTCGATGGCCGCTACACGCTCCAGGCGGGCAGCCAGGTCGATCCGAAACTGTTCGATATCGTGCAGATCCCCGAGACATCGCCGAGCGAGTGGATCGCCGGCAAGCTTAGCTCGGGGGCGGTCGTCGGCTTCGACCCGTGGCTGCATCCGACAGCCTGGGTCAAGGCCACCGAGGCGGTCCTCGCGGGGGCGGGCATCAGGCTCAAGGCAGTCGGCCGCAACCCCGTCGATCTCCTCTGGGGCAAGGAGCGGCCGGCAGCACCGCTCGGCATGGTGCAAGCGCAACCCCTGGAACTCGCGGGGCAGAGTGCTGAAGGCAAGATCGCGAATGTGCAGAAAGGGCTCAAGGCCGCTGGCGCCGACGCGACCATCCTCACGCTGCCGGATTCGATCGCGTGGCTGTTCAACATCCGTGGCTCGGATGTGAAGCACAACCCGACGGCGCTGGCGTTCGCCATCGTGCATGCCGCGGGGAAGCCGGAGCTGTTTCTCGACAAGCGGAAGGTCGCGCCGGAGGCGAAGGCGCACCTTGGAGCCCTCGTCCGGCTACGGGAGCCGGCAGATCTGGCCGAGCGGGTCATCGCGCTTCGACAGGGCAAGAAGCGGGTGCGCCTCGACGAAGCGACGGCCGCGCACTGGTTTCGCCGCACGCTCGGGGCCCGGAGTCTCCTCGTCACCGACGCGCGCGATCCCTGCATTCTG
>JBGSJD010000658.1:0-7470 GCA_041742195.1 Hyphomicrobiaceae bacterium | reverse complement strand
GCTCGGCGAGAAGGCGGGCCTCGGTGGCACGAGACCCGTGACGGAGCAACGGGTATCCGGCGACAGGAAACCGGCGGCGAGCGAGGCTCAAGGCCTCGTGGCGGAACGGCCCGATCCCGAAGCGTTCGCCGAGGCCGTGCTGGCGGCCACGGCGGAAACGGCCGAGGGATGGGCCGGCAATCGGAAGGCCTTCATCTCCAAGGTCTGGGACGTGCTCAGCGCGCGCCACTCCGAGTGGGCGCTCACCGAGATCGAATTCAAGTGCATGCTGACAGAAGCGCATCGGACCGGGCTCATCGCGCTCGCCAATGCCGATCTGAAGGACAAGCGGGCGCTCAAGGAGCTGCAGGACTCGGCGGTCGTCTACAAGAACACCGTCTGGCACTACGTCCGTGCAGCCGACTGAGCGCGTCAACATTGTGGGCAAGGAAAGAGAGCCGATGCATTCCGATGCACAGAAGGCGTTGCCAGTCGAAGGGCTCGCTGCTGCCTTCGAGCATTCCATCACGTGGGAAGACGACGTGTGGAGCGCGGATCCCGTCGATGTCGAGCTGGTGCATCAGCAGGCACGCCGCAAGTTCGCCGATACGCTGAAGGCGGTGCGGACCGGCAAGGGGCTCAGCCAGTCGCGCATCCTCCTCTTTCATGGCCAGTCCGGCGCGGGGAAGACGCATCTCATCCGGGCGCTCAGGACGGCGTCACATCGTGATTGCACGGCCTATTTCGGCTATGCGCAGATGACGCCCGATATCGCGAGCTACTCCGATTACTATCTGAAACGGCTCGTGAATTCTCTCGAGAAGCCCTACGATCCCGACCGCGGCGGGGAAAGCGCGCTGACGCGGCTCACGAACAGGCTGGTCGATGATTCCGCCGTGCTGCCGGTCGAGGAACTGGAGGCGCTTCGCGAGGCGCAACTCGACGACGAGGAACTGGCGCGGTTCGTGATGCAGCTCGCCGACGACATCGTCGGGAGCGACAAGTTCGAGGCCGCGCAGCTCGACATCAACATGGTCCGGGCGCTGCTCTATCTGCAGCGTGGTGACCCACGCATCGATCAGCGGGTGCGGCAGTACCTGCACGGGCGTCCGCTGAACGATCTGGCGCGGGCGATCGTGCCGGCACTGGATCCGATCACGGGCGACGGGCGATCGTTCGACATCATCGAGAGCCTGGGTCGGCTGGTCTGGGCCGTGGACGAGGCTTCGCTCGTCTACTGCATCGACCAGGTGGAGGACCTCAGGTTCTTCGACGATCCGGAAGAGCGCTTCCAGAAGGCAGTGCGGGATCTGATCCAGATCGCCAACCGGGTGCCGACATCGATCATCGTGATCTCGTGTCTCGGCGACTTCTACGATCAGGTGCGGGGTGTGCTGGCGCAGTCCTACATCGACCGGATCGAGAAGGCCGGGCCGGTGGCGCTGCTCGAGGCGCGGACGCCGGCCGAAGCGCGGATGATCATCTCGAAGCGGCTGGAGCACGAGGCCGCGCGGAGCAACATTACGCTCCCGGCCGATCCGACGCAGTTCTTCGGGCCGCAATTCTTCGAGGAGTTCGGCGGCCTCTCGACACGCCGTCTGCTGGAGCACGCGCAAAGTCGGCTGCTGGCCAAGATCAACGGCGAGAGCGATCCGATCGAGCCGGGGCAGCCGGCTCAAGACGACGAGGGGGCCGGGTTCCTGTCGACGCTCGCCGCGGCGCTCGGGCTCGCCGATCCGACGTCTTCGGCGCCTTCGGTATCGACCGGCAGCGTCCCGGCGCCGGGCCAGATGGGGGGGGCCATCGATTTCCAGCGGCTCTGGGACCGTTTCCAGGGTGAATCGGAAGCAGAGATGCCGGCGAGCGATCACGATCTGCTCGACGTGCTCTCGGGGGCGCTCACGGCCGCGTCCGACGAGTGGCGCGGGCAGCTCCGCGTCGTCGTCACGCGGCTTGCATTCGGCGACGAGCTTCCGGGGCTCGATCTGCAGGTGCTTCAGGGCACGATGGTCGTGCAGGACGCGCGGGTGTTCATCTGCAATCGCCCGACGCAAGGCGGTGGTCTCAAGCGCCAGCTCGACAAGGCACTGATGTCGATGAAGAATCGACATTGCTACATGCTGCGCGCATCCGACTTCCCACCGAACCGCAAGAACCAGACGGCGCAGGCTTTCCGCCGGTTCCGCGAATCCGGCGGTCGCTCGCTGCTGGTGCCGATCCCCGAGTGGGAGCGGATGATCACGGTGCGAGAGTTCCATGCGCGCAACAAGCACCAGTCGGGGTTCGGCGACTGGATGGGCGACGCAAAGCTCCTGTCCGGGCTGTTGCCGATCATCCAGCTCCTGAGGCTCGATCTGCTCGGCCGGCAGGCGACGCGCGTCGAAGCGCATCCCGCGATCGAGGCGACCGCACGCCACGAGCCGGTCGCCACGCGCGCAGAGGCGACGGTGGCGATTGCTCCGCCGCAGGTCCCCGTGCGGATGCCGCGCGACGCTGATGGAACCGGATGGGCGCCGACGCAGAGCCTGCCGATGACGCCGAAAGATCTGCTGGCCGACTGGACCGGATGGTCCAGTCCTGGTTCTCCGCCGGTCGCCGAGACAGTGGTCCAACCGGATCAGCCCGAGGAGGAACTCCAGCTCACCGACATTCTCGACGAGAACGCGACGGACGCCTCGAGCATCCTCGCCGGGCGCGAGATCAATGGCCGCTCGAAGCTCATCACGCTCAACAAGAGTGTCCTGAAGCGACATGCGGCCGTGCTGGGTGGCTCGGGTTCGGGCAAGACCACGCTGGCGCTGTCGCTGATCGAGCAGCTGCTGCTGCGCGGCGTCCCGGCGATCCTGATCGACCGGAAAGGCGACCTCGCGTCCTACGCCAATCCGGACGTCTGGCGGGCCAACGAGAGCGACTACAGCGACCGGCGGGGCGATCGCGAGAAGCTCGCCGACTCGATCGATGTCGCCGTTTATACGCCGGGCCGCGCGTCCGGGCGGCCGATCTCGATCACGCTGCTGCCCAACGGCATGAACGAACTGCCGGAGCACGAGCAGCAGTTGCTCGCGAACCTGTCGGCGGCGGCCATGGGTGACATGCTCCATCTCAAGAACTCGGCCACGCACCAGAGGCAGTCCGGAACGCTGTCGGTGGCCCTGAAGATTCTCGGCACCCGCTCATCGAAAGAGGTCACGCTCGGCGATCTGATCAATCTCCTCGAGGAGGAAGATCCGGAGCTGACGGAACTCACGCAGCGGATGGACCCGTCGGGGCGCATCCGGCGCGATCTGATCGGACAGCTCGATTCGCTCCGGCATCGCAATTCGTCGCTGTTCGAGGGTGGCGGCGAGCGGCTGAGCATGGAAGCGCTGCTGGGTCTCGGTCCCTATGCGCGCAGTGACGGGCGGACGCGGCTGTCGGTGATCTACACAGGTTTTCTCGGCGACAACGAGAACATCCTGTTCTGGGTCTCGCAGTTCCTGTCGGAAGCGCTGCGTTTCTGCCAGCGCAATCCGAACGACCAGCTGCAGGCCGTCGTCATGTTCGACGAAGCCGATCTCTACATTCCGGCGAACGCCAAGCCGGCCACGGCCGAACCGCTTCAGAGCCTGCTCAAGCGGGCGCGGTCGGCGGGCCTCGGCATCATGCTTGCGACGCAGTCGCCGGGCGATCTCGACTACAAGAGCCGCGATCAGATCACGAGCTGGTTCATCGGGCGGGTGCGAGAGGACACGGCGCTGAAGAAGCTCAAGTCGGCGTTCCAGTCGGAATCGGGGCTCGATGCGGCGGCCGTGCTGCCGAGCCAGACGGTCGGCGAGTTCCATCTGGTGCAGGAGGGCGTCGTGCGGGCTCTCAAGGCACAGCGGTCGCTGATCCAGGCCGAGCAGGTGCCGTTCGACCGGATCGAGCAACTGGCGCACGAGACCAAGGGCGCCGACGAGAAGCAGTTGAAGCTGTTTGCCTAGCCGCGGCGGGCAAAGCCCGAAACGAGAAAGAGCCAGTCCCTGTGGGGCTGGCTCTTTGCGTTCCGACGGCCCGGTCTTTCCGGTGTCTACTTGGTGTCGGTGTCTTCCGGCTTCATCTCGCCGAGCGAGGCGACGAGCTGGGCGAGACTGTCGATGAATGCGTCGCGGCGGGCCTGCGGGAGCGATTTAAGCAGGCGGCTTTCAACGCGCTCGGAGGCGGGCTCGGCGGCCTTCAGTGCGTCCTTCCCGGACTGGGTCAGGCGAACCGCATAAGCGCGGGCGTCGACCCGCGACCGCCGGCGGGCGATCAGGCCGCGTGCAACGAGCCGCTTCACGATGTCGGCCAAGGTCGAGCGGTCGATGCCCGTTTCATTGACGATGTCGGTCTGGCTTGCCGTCTCGCGGCGCTGGAGCACTCTCAGGACCGCAAACTGCCGCGGCGTCAGTGGCGAACCGGCCATCTCCGCCGTGAACATTTCGTCGGCGACCTGACCCGCCCGGTGCAAAAGATGGAGCATGGAGTCCGTCAGCGGTCCGGGTTCGAAGCTCGCCATATATGTTCGTCCTTCCGTCAGACTGCGGGTGGCGGATGCTCTGTCGGCGGATCGTGTGGACATATCCGGCACGCACCGCAAGGCTCTCGCGCTGCGTCGGGCAAGAGCGTAGTTCGCGTACATCATTATTGACACAGTCAATGGTGTCGAAACAAGAAAAAGTGTTTTTTGCTATGCTCAGTATTCGGAATAGGCGTGCCTATTCTTCAAGCATGAGGCGGCGTGATCGCGAGAAATAATCGCGTCGGACGAGGATGGCCAGAACCCACGCCGTCCCCACAATAAGCGCCACAGGATGGAAGAACCAGGCCATGGCGGCGATCGCATAATAGAAGGCGCGCAAACCCGTGTTGGCATGACTGGCTGCAAGGCCGATGAGCCGCGCCGTCCGCCGCGAATGGGCGAGGCAGGCGTCACGTGTGTCCGGTTCGAGGATCGGCGTCGCGCCGATCATGATGGCGGCATAATGCGACAACCGGAACGCCCAGGCGAACTTGAAGAACGCGAAGACGAAAATGGCCATCAAAAGCAGCACTTTCAGCTCGAACAGCACAGGCGACGAGGGAAGAACGGCGGGCAGACGCTCGAGCAGCGATTGCACTTTTTCGCCCGAGCCGAGCAAGGCGGCCAAACCGCCGATGATGATCGCGGAGGTGGAGGCGAAGAACGCGTTGCCCTGGGCCAAGCCACCGAGGAGGTGGGCATCGACGATGCGGACGTCGCGCAACGCCATGTTCTGCATCCAGCGCTCGCGCTGGCGCTGGACGGCGCCCGCAATGCTGCGGCGATCGAAGGATGGCAGGGCGGTCACATAGCCGTAGCCGAGGAAACACACGAGGTAGAGCGTGATGGCGACCGCGTCGAGTGACGTGATCACGATATCGTTAGGCAGGGGGGAGCTCACGGTGCGGTCCTTTCGAGCGTCACATCAGACCCGTGGCCGGTGGCCCAGCTCCGCCTCACGCATGCGGTCCAGCGCACCCTGAAGGATGAGTGTCGCGGCCAGCTTGTCGATGACCTCGGCGCGACGGCGGCGCGTGGCGTCGGCTTCGATCAGCATTCGCTCGGCTTCGGCGGTCGTCAGGCGCTCGTCCCAGAACGCGATCGGCAGGGGTGTCAATGCCGAGAGGTTGCGGGCGAAGGCGCGGGTCGCCTGGGATCGCGGGCCTTCGGTGCCGTCGAGATTGAGCGGCAGACCGACGACGAAGCCGCCGACGCCATGGGTGGAGGCGATCTCGAGAAGGCGGGCGCCATCGACCTTGAACTTCGTCCGGCGGATCGTTTCCAGTGCCGAGGCGATCATGCGCGAGACATCGGACAAGGCGAGGCCGAGCGTCTTGGTGCCGACATCGATGCCGATCAACCTCGCGCCTTTCGGCAGCGCGGCTGCAAACGTCTCGATCGGAAGGACCCCCCCCGGGGCCGGCGCGGCAGCTTGGCATTGGTCGTCATTCATGGCGCCCTTATATTGCCGACACGCCCTCCCTACCACCGCCACATTACGGAGCACACAGATGAAGATCACCTGGTTCGGCCATTCCTGCTTCCGCGTCGAGACGGGCAGCAGCGTCCTGCTGATCGATCCGTTCCTGAGGGGCAATCCGACGTTCCAGGCGTCCGGTATCGCATTCGAAGTCGCGACGAAGGGCGTGACGCACGTGGCGATCACGCATGGCCACGACGATCACATCGGCGATGCCGCTGAGATCTGCAAGGCAACCGGCGCGCCGTTGTTCGCGACCTACGAACTCGCGCTCCATGTGAAGGAAAAGGGCGCAGAGACGATCCAGCCGATGAACACCGGTGGCAGCGTCGCCGACAAGGATTTCGAGCTCACGCTGGTGAACGCGCTGCACTCGTCGTCCTCGGGCGGGACGTACCTCGGCAATCCGAACGGCATCGTGCTCAAGACCAAGGAAGGCAAGACCGTCTATCACATGGGCGACACGGACATGTTCGCCGGCATGGGCCTCATCGCCGAGTTCCATCAGCCGGACATCGGGATCGTGCCGATCGGCGACCGCTTCACGATGGGCGCCAAGGCGGCGGCGTTCGCCTGCAAGAAATTCTTCAAGTTCAAGACCGTCATCCCCTGCCACTACGGCACGTTTCCGGGCATGCTCGATCCTGATGCCTCGAAGTTCCAGGCGGAGATGAGCGGGCACAACGTCGTCGCGCCCAAGGTGGGCGAGACGGTCACGGTCTAACTCTCCAGAAGCGATAATCGACTTGGGCCCTTGCGACGGGCGGCCGACGCGTTCCAGACCCGCGGCCGCCCTTGTTCTGTCCGGAGTGAGCACGATGCAGGATACCGTTCCCACTGCGGGCGAGGGTGCGGCCGGAGCGGCGCGAGCCGACCCCGGTGTGAAGGCCCTTTCGGCGCTGGCCGTCTTCACCGCGACGACCTTCCTGTCGGCGCTGCTGCTGTTCTCGGTGCAGCCGATGTTCGCCAAGATGGTGTTGCCGATCCTCGGTGGGTCGCCGTCGGTGTGGGCCGTCGCCATGGTGTTCTTCCAGGCGACGCTGCTCGCCGGGTATTGCTATGCGCACCTGCTGATCAAATGGGCGTCGCCCCGCGTGGGGGCGATCGCGCACCTTGGGTTCAGTGCGGCCGCCATCCTCGCCTTGCCGATCGGCGTGCCGACGAGCCTCGGTGAGCCGCCGCCGGGCGATCCGGCGTTGTGGCAGCTTGGTCTCTTCGCGGCCGGGGTGGGCTTGCCGTTTCTCGCCGTGTCGGCGAATGCACCGCTGCTGCAGGCGTGGTTCGCGGCCTCGGGTCACCCTCATGCGCGAGATCCCTACTTCCTCTATGGCGCCAGCAATCTCGGGAGCCTGATTGCGTTGCTCGCCTATCCGCTGGTGCTCGAGCCGGCATTCGGCGTGAGCGCGCTCGCGAAGATCTGGGCGGCCGGGTTCGTTGCGCTCGTCGCGGCGTTGGCCCTGACGGTCCTCACGGTCCGGCGTGGTGACGGCAT
>JBGSJD010000657.1:0-5707 GCA_041742195.1 Hyphomicrobiaceae bacterium | reverse complement strand
GGCGATCGTCGTGTTGACGGCGGTCGGGGTCGGGGTCGCGGGGCGTCTCGGCGGGAGGAGCCTCCTCGAGGGGGCGGGCGTTCTCTACATCGGATTGCCGGCGATTGCGCTGGTGTGGCTCCGGTCGGATCCGGCACACGGGTTCGCCGCCATCGTGATGGTGCTGATCGCCGTCTGGGCGACCGACATCGGTGCCTTCATCGTCGGGCGTCTCGTCGGGGGGCCGAAGCTTTGTCCGGCCGTATCGCCGAACAAGACGTGGGCCGGGCTTCTGGGCGGCGTCGGACTGTCGGCGCTCGCGGGGTATGGGCTGGCGGTCAATCTCGGGAGCCTGGCGCCGTTCAGCGTGGTGGGTCTTTCGATGGGGCTCGCGGTCATCAGTCAGTTCGGGGACCTGATCGAGTCGGGCATCAAGCGCAGCTATGGCGTCAAGGACACCAGCGGGCTCATCCCCGGACATGGTGGCTTCCTCGACCGCGTGGACGGTCTCCTGCTGGCGGCCGTGGCCGCGGCGCTCTACGTCCTGTGGACGGGTGCGGCTTCGCCGGGGGCGGCACTGCTGGCACTCGCCTGAAGATCAGTGGCCAGCGTCAATCAAGTCTTGAAAACGTCCCACCGATGCCGCACGTGTGGTGCGACGGCCGACGTGGCACACGCGATGCTGGTTCTGGGCGCTGCGGGGCCGCACCGACCATCAGGATCGGGCACGCTCGTGCCGGGCGCGCAACCTGAGATATGGAGTGACTGGTGGATACCCTCCTGCATGTGCTTTCGGTTGCCGGTCCGTTCCTGCTGGTGCTCACGCTCGTCGTGTTCATTCACGAACTCGGGCATTTCCTCGTGGCGCGCTGGTGCGGTGTGACCGTTCAGGCGTTCTCGATCGGTTTCGGCCGTGAGATCGTCGGCTTCTACGATCGACATGGCACGCGCTGGAAATTCTGCTGGATCCCGCTCGGCGGCTACGTGCGGTTCGTCGACGACGAAACGGCGGCGAGCACATCGTCTGCGGACGCGCTCGACAAACTCTCGCCTGAACAGCGTGCCGGCGCGTTCCAATCGCAGCCGCTGCTCAATCGCGCCCTGGTCGTGGCGGCGGGTCCGGCCTTCAACATCGCCTCGGCGGTCCTGATCTACATCCTGACGTTCTGGCTCGTTGGAACCTACAGCACAGCGGCCGTGGTCGACGAGATCCTGCCGGACAGCGCAGCGGCCAGGGCAGGACTCAAGCCGGGCGACAAAGTGGTCGAGATCCAGGGCCGCGAGGTCGAGCGCTTCGCGGACCTGCAGCGGGTCGTCAGCCAGAGCCCCGGGACGGCGCTCGACTTCGTCATCGTGCGTGACGGCAAGGAGGTCAACCTCAAGTTGACGCCGGAGCTGCGGGAGATCACGGACCCGATCGGGAACAAGGTTCAGGTCGGCGTCATCGGCATCAAGCGCCTCGGCGGCAACGACCGGTGGGAGCACAAGACCCACGGCCTGCTCGAGGCGACCGCCATGGGCTTCAGCGAGACGGGTTTCGTCTCGTGGCAGATCATCTCGAGCCTGCCGAAGCTGCCGGGGGCGATCATGAAGACGCTCAGCGGGCAACGGCAGAGCGAGATCGGCGGGCCGATCGCCATCGCCGAGATGACGGCTCATGCCAGCAAGGGCGGCCTTGCCGGGACGCTCGGGTGGATTGCCGTATTTTCCATCATGCTCGGGATCATGAACCTGCTCCCGATCCCGATCCTCGATGGCGGTCATCTTCTGTTCTATGCCGTCGAAGCCATTCGCGGGAAACCGATGGACGAGCGCAACCAGGAGATCGGGTTCCGAATCGGGCTCGCCATCCTCGGGACGATGATGTTCGCGGCCATTTTCGGCGACATCATGCGGAAGCTCGGGATCGGCTAAGGCCCCGAATCCGGGCGTATTTGGCGGCGCTGTGGGGCATTCTTGCCACTTCCCTGATGGGGCGTGACTCGTTAAAAAGTCGGTAGGGTCGGTTAATAGACTCGGGTAAGTGTGTGCCGTTCTGAGACGCGTCCAGGGACGGGGCGTGGCTGGTGGACAAGGCGGCATCGCAACGAGTCGGGACTTCTTCCAGTGGCCGGCTGGAGAAGTTTCTGGGGGATCGGCAAACAAAAAGGCAGACGCCAAGTATGCCAAATCTGCGGATGATCACGGTCGGGGGACCGAGGCTGTGGGTCGCACTGGCGATGCTCGCGGGGGCGAGCGTCGGTCAGGTGGCCCTGCCGATCGACGTCGCCGTCGCCCAGGAAAGCCGGGTGCGCGATATCCAGGTGAGCGGCAATCGCCGCATCGAGCCGGAAACCGTGCGCTCGTACCTGCGGTTCTCGGTCGGCGACACGTACGACGCCTACAAGGTCGATCAGTCGGTCAAGGCTCTGTTCGAGACCGGGCTGTTCTCCGACGTCTCGATCGACAAGGTCGGCTCGACCGTTCAGGTGCGGATCGTCGAGAACCCGGTCGTCGGTCAAGTGGCGTTCGAGGGCAATCGCGACGTCGACGATGCCACGCTGCGCGGTGAAGTGCAGCTCAAGCCGCGCTCCGTCTATACCCGCGCCAAGGTGCAGGGCGACGTGCAGCGCATCCTCGACGTCTATCGGCGCCAGGGCAAATTCTCGGCCTATGTCGAGCCGAAGGTGATCGAACTCGACCAGAACCGCGTCAATGTGGTGTTCGAGATCGCCGAAGGCGGCTCGACGAAGGTCAAGGCCATCCAGTTCATCGGCAACAGGGCGTTCTCCGACGGGCAGCTGCGGGACGTGGTCTCGACCCAGCAGTCGGGTTGGCTCGACTTCCTCAAGAACGCGTCGTTCTATGATCCCGACCGCATGGCGCTCGACCGTGAACTGCTGCGCCAGTACTATCTCAAAAACGGCTATGCCGACGCGCGCATCGTTTCGGCGAGTGCGGATCTGGACCGCGATGGGTCGGGCTTCTTCATCACCTTCGTCGTGGAGGAGGGTGAGCGCTACAGCTTCGGTGCCGTCAGCGTGGAAAGCGGGCTTCCGGGTCTGAACGGTCAGTCGCTCAAGGGTGAGTTGCTGACCCAGCCGGGCACGACTTACAATGCGTCGAATATCGACAAGACGGTGGAACGCTTGACGCTCTCGGCCGCCGAGCAAGGGTTCGCCTTCGCCCGTGTTCGGCCCAGGGCTGATCGCGACCCGGCGTCGCGCACGATCAATCTCGTCTACGCGGTCGACGAGGGTGCCCGGATCTACATCGAGCGCATCAACGTCATCGGCAACACGCGGACCCGTGACCACGTGATCCGGCGCGAGTTCCGCCTCGCCGAGGGTGACGCCTTCAATCCGCTGCTGGTGGACCGGGCCAAGAAGCGGCTCCAGTCGCTGGGCTTCTTCAAGACCGTCGAGATCAAGCGCCGTCCCGGCTCAGCACCGGATCGCGTGCTGCTCGATGTGGAACTGCTGGAGCAGCCGACGGGTGAGCTGTCGTTCGGTGCGGGCTACTCGACCAGCGAAGGTGTGATTGGCGATATCTCGCTGACCGAGCGCAACCTCATGGGCAACGGTCAGTTCCTGCGCCTGCGGCTGTCTGGATCCCTCGAACGCTTGCAAGTGGACCTGAGCTTCACGGAGCCGCGGTTCCTCGATCGCAATCTCGCGGCGGGCTTCGACATCTTCCACAAGGAAGTGTCGGGTGCCGAGAGTTCGGTCTATCGCAGTCGCCGGACGGGTGCGACGCTGCGGCTTGGATTCCCGCTCTCCGAGAACCTCTGGGCGCAGACGTACTACACGCTGTCTCGTGACGAGATCTATGACGTCGACAAGGACCTGGGCGACGGCCGGATTGCATCGCGTGCCATCATCCAGTCGGAAGGCGTGAGCATCACGTCTCTGATCGGCACGACGCTGAGCTACGATCAGCGCAACCATCCGCGTAATCCGAACCGGGGCTACTTCCTTACCGGTGGTGTCGACTTCGCGGGTGTGGGCGGTGACGTGCAGTACGCGCGGCTGTCGGCGGAGGGACGCTATTATTACCCGATCACCGAGGGCATCACCTTCGTCGGTCGTGTCACGGCTGGCCACATCGAGGGCTGGGGTGGTGACGACGTTCGCCTGATCGACATGTATTACAAGGGCGGCGAGACAGTTCGCGGCTTCAATCGCGCTGGCTTCGGTCCGCGGGATCTCGCGACGGGCGACGCGCTCGGTGGCAAGACCTACTACGCCGCCACTGCGGAAGTGCGCTACCCGTTCCCGTTCCTGCCTGACGATCTCGGCATCAAGGGCGCGGTGTTCGTTGATGTCGGCTCGGTCTTCGGTGTCAGCGACTGGGTGAAGCAGGCTGCGACGCAGTGCACCGTCGTTGCGGCAGCCGGCCAGCCGCCGAACATCTGCCTCGCGGACGACAACTCGCCGCGTGTCTCGATCGGTACCAGCCTGATGTGGGACTCTCCGATGGGCCCTCTGCGCGCCGACTTCGGCTGGGCCGTCATCAAGGAAGAGTACGACAAGGATCAGCTCTTCCGGTTCGGTGCCAGCACCAAGTTCTGATCGCTTCGTGCGATCCCGGCCGGGCCCCAAATGGGGCCCGGTTCGTTTTCGGCTCCTCCCGACGGCTTGATCGGCTGCGTCGGCGACCGATGGCAGTCGCTGCAACTGGGTTCTGGCCCAGCCGGGCGGCCCGTGCTTAAAGATGCGCTCATTGGAAGTTCACAGGACGCCGCAGGGCATGCAACACCCGGGATTTTTCGATCGCCGAGGCCCCTTCTCGCTGGGTGATGTGGCGCGTCTCGTGGGCGGGGAGCTAGGAGCGGCTGCGGATGCCACCGCGCCCGTTCGCGACGTTCGGCCGCTCGATCTGGCGCTCGACGGCGATCTGACCTTCATCGACAACCGGAAGTATATCGAGGCCCTGGGCAAGACGCGGGCGAGCTTTTGTCTGGTGTCACCTGCGCTCGCTGCGCGCGTGCCGGCTGCGACGCAGTCGATCGTCGTCAGGGCGCCGTATCATGCGTTCGCGCGGGCGCTCCAGCATTTCTATCCGGACGCGATGACACCGAAGGCGGCTGCCGCCGCAGCCAGTGATGGGCCGGTGCACCCGACAGCGCGAGTCGAGAGCGGGGCCGTGATCGAACCCGGCGCCGTGGTTGGTCGTGAGGCCGTGATCGGTGCCGGCGCAACGGTTGCTGCCGGTGCCGTTGTCGGCTACCGGGTGACGGTCGGGCGCGGCAGCTACATCGGCGCGGGCGCCACGGTGATGCATGCGCTCATCGGGGACCGGGTGATCATTCACGCCGGGGCACGGATCGGGCAGGACGGCTTCGGCTTCGCGATGGGGCCGCAAGGGCATCTCAAAGTGCCGCAGATCGGCCGAGTGATCATACAAGACGGGGTCGAGATCGGCGCGAACACGACGATCGACCGCGGCTCTCTTAAGGATACGATCATCGGTGAGGGCAGCAAAATTGATAATCTCGTGCAAATCGGGCACAACGTGATTATGGGGCGGCACTGTGTGATCGTTGCCCAGACGGGTATCTCCGGCTCGTCGGAACTCGGCGATTTCGTCGTGATGGGCGGACAGTCGGGTCTGGTCGGGCACATCAAGGTGGGGGCCGGCGCGCAGATCGCCGGGGCCTCGCATGTGAAGGACAACGTGCCGGCCGGCGCGCGCTACGGCGGCACACCGGCGCGGCCGTTCAAACAGTGGGCCCGCGAGATCGGGGCGC
>JBGSJD010000656.1:0-2968 GCA_041742195.1 Hyphomicrobiaceae bacterium | reverse complement strand
CGCCCGCCAGCACGCCGAGACCATCGCGCCGCTGGCCGAAGCCGCCGGCCTCCGCATCGGTCTCCTGACCGGACGCGAGAAAGGCCGCACCCGGGCCGCCGTGCTCGAACGCCTCGCGACCGGCGAGATCGACATTCTCGTCGGCACGCACGCGCTCTTTCAGCCCGATGTCGTCTACCGCGATCTCGCGTTCGTCGTCATCGACGAGCAGCACCGCTTCGGCGTCCACCAGCGCATGGCGTTGCAGGGAAAGGGCGGCGCGCTGGGCGTCAACGTGCTCGCCATGACGGCGACGCCGATCCCGCGCACCCTCCTGATGACGCACTACGGCGATCTCGACGTCTCGCGCCTCACGGAAAAGCCCGCCGGGCGCAAGCCCATCACCACGACGCTCGTCTCCACCGATCGCCTGGAAGAAGTGATCGACGGCCTGAAGCGGGCGATCGGCCAGGGGGCCCAGGTCTACTGGGTGTGCCCGCTGATCGAGACCAACGCGACGAGCGAGATGGCCGCCGCCGAGGAGCGCGCCGCCCACCTCGCCCAGACCTTCGGCGACCAGGTCGGCCTGATCCACGGCGCCATGCCGGGGACGGCCAAGGACAAGGTGATGGAAGCCTTCAGCGCCGACCGGCTGAAGGTGCTCGTCGCGACGACGGTGATCGAGGTCGGCGTCAACGTGCCGAACGCCTCGATCATGGTCATCGAGCACGCCGAGCGTTTCGGCCTCGCGCAGCTGCATCAGTTGCGCGGTCGCGTCGGCCGAGGCAGCCGCCAATCCTATTGCGTGCTCCTCTGGAAAGGCCCGCTCGGGAACACCGCGACCGCCCGCCTCGAGATGATGCGCGACACCGAGGACGGCTTCCTCATCGCGGAAAAGGACCTCGAACTGCGTGGCGGCGGCGAGGTGCTCGGCTCCCGCCAGTCCGGCGCCCCCGAGTTCCGCCTCGCCGAAGTCCCGGGCTTCGAGGATCTGCTCACGGCTGCCCGCGCCGACGCCCAGATGATCCTCAACGCCGATCCGACCCTGTCGTCGCCGCGGGGCCTCGCATTGCGCACGCTGCTCTATCTCTTCGAGCAGGACGAGGCCGTCCGCCTGTTCCGCGCTGCCTGACACCGGATCACCCTCGCCTTGCCTCTGGCCCGCGAGATCAATCCTGTTAGGCTTCCAGTCACAAACATCGAGGAGGAGGCCTCACCATGGGCATCGAGCTTGACGGCGATCTGGTACTCGCAGGTGCAGGGAACATGGGCGGCGCCATGCTCGCAGGCTGGCTGGCGAACGGCCTCGACCCAAAGAAAGTCCTCGTCCTCGACCCGTCACCTCCGGCAGCCACCAAGGCGCTGATCGAGAAAGCCGGTGTTCGCAGCGCACCGACGATGCCCGACGCCATGCCGCCGCCGACCGTGCTCCTGATGGCCGTGAAGCCGCAGATCATGGAGGAGGTGTTCCCCCCGCTGGCGAAAGCCTGCACGGCACGGTCTCTGGTTCTCTCCATTGCTGCCGGCAAGACCATCGCCTCCTTCGAGCGCCATCTGGCGCCGGGCATCGCCGTGGTCCGCTCCATTCCCAACACCCCGGCCGCCGTCGGACGCGGCATCACCATCGCGGTGCCCAATGCGCACGTCACCGCCGCCCATCGCAGCCTTTGCGACGGCCTTCTCGGCGCCATCGGCGAAGTCGGCTGGGTCGAGGACGAGGCGCTGATCGACCCGGTCACGGCCGTCTCCGGGTCCGGCCCCGCCTACGTCTTCTACCTGACCGAATGCCTCGCAGCCGCTGGTGTGAAGGCCGGTCTCACCCCCGATCTGGCGCTCCGTCTCGCCCGCGCCACCGTGTCGGGCTCGGGCGAGCTGATGCGCCAGTCGGACCTCGGCCCCGACCAGTTGCGCAAGAACGTGACGTCCCCGAACGGCACCACGTACGCGGCCCTGCAAGTGCTCATGTCCGACAAGGGCCTCGCCCCCCTGATGGACGAGGCGATCGCCGCCGCCACCCGCCGCTCGCGCGAACTCGCGAGCTGACCGGGTCGCTCAGCCCGGCAGCAGAACGGTCGCGGTTGCCATGGCCGCGATGCCTTCCTTGCGACCGGTGAAGCCGAGCTGCTCCGTCGTCGTCGCCTTGACGCCCACCCGATCAACGCCGATGCCGAGGAGACCCGCGATGGTCTCCCGCATGGCGTCACGGTGCGGCCCGATGCGCGGCGCCTCGCAGAGGATCGTCATGTCGACGTTGCTGATCCGCCCGCCCCGCGCCTGCACCCGCCGGACGGCATCCTCGAGGAAGATCCGCGACGCGGCGCCCTTCCATTGTGGATCACTCGGCGGGAAATGCTGCCCGATATCGCCGTCGCCGATCGCGCCCAGCAGCGCGTCGGTCAGTGCATGCAACACGACGTCGGCGTCGGAGTGACCATCGAGGCGATGCGTGTGCACGATCCGCACGCCGCCGAGCCAAACATGATCGCCGGCAGCAAACCGATGCACGTCAAACCCCGTTCCCGTCCGCACGTCCGGCCACCGTTCGGCTCGGCTCAGTTCTTCCTCCGCCACGTCGATATCCTCCGCTGTCGTCAGCTTTCGATTGCGCGCGCTCCCCTCGACGACCCCGACACGTAGCCCCGCGTCTTCCGCGAGTGCCGCGTCGTCAGTGAAATCGTCGCGGCCGCGGCTCTCGGCAACGGTGTGCGCCGCCAGAAGCGGCCCGAACCGGAACCCTTGTGGCGTCTGCGCCCGCCAGAGCCCATCGCGCGGGATCGTCGCAGCTATAACGCCATCCGGACCGACACTCTTGAGCGTATCCGCGAGCGCGAGGCCGGGAACCACCCCGTCGTACTGATGAAGGCCCGCCACGACGCGATCGATCAGGTCCACATCCACGAACGGCCGCGCCGCATCGTGGACGAGCACGAGATCCGGCACGTGGGGTGCGAGCGCCCGCAACCCTGCCAGCACCGAAGCCTGCCGCGTC
>JBGSJD010000655.1:0-1517 GCA_041742195.1 Hyphomicrobiaceae bacterium | reverse complement strand
GCGAGATCGGGCGGGTTGCCGGGGATGGTCCGCAACCGGCGCCCCTGGAGGCGTCCGCCATGGGCCCGGGTCGCAAGCAGGCCCAGGGTATAGGGATGGCGCGCGCCCCGGATCACCTCGGCGACAGGCCCGGTCTCGACGATCCGGCCCGCGTACATCACGGCGATCCGATCGGCGACTTCGACGGCGACACCTATATCGTGGGTGACGAAAATGACGGTGAGGCCGAGATCGCGCTGGAGTTCACGCAGCAGCAGGAGGATCTGGATCTGCACCGTGGCGTCCAGCGCCGTCGTCGGCTCGTCGGCGAGAAGGACCTGCGGATCGCACGACAGCGCCAGGGCGATCATGGCGCGCTGGCGCATGCCACCCGACAACTCGTGCGGATAGGCATCGAGGCGTCGCTCGGGAGAGGGGATGCGCACGCGCTCGAACAGCTCGAGGGCGCGCTTTCTGGCCGCCTGACGGCTCACCTTCTTGTGCCGCATCACCGTTTCGGCGATCTGGTCGCCGACGCGGTAGACGGGGTCGAGCGCCAATCCCGGGTCCTGGAAGATCATCGACGCGACGCCGCCGCGGAAATCCTGCATCGCCTCGGGCGCGAGTGTCGTCACGTCGGTGCCGGCAACGACGATGCGGCCAGAGACCACGGACTTGTGCTCGGGATTGAGGCGGATCAGGGCGCGCAAGGTCACGCTTTTGCCCGAGCCGGACTCGCCCAGCAGCGCCAGCACCTCGCCGCGCTTCAACTGCAGATCGACGCCGTTCACGGCGCGCACGAGACCCTTGGCGTTCTTGAAGCCCACGTTCAGCCCGGACACGTCGACCATGGTCGCGCCGTCACTGGCCATCGCGGAGCGCTGAGCGAGTTCTGCCGTCGCCATGTTCATTCGCCGGCGAGTGCCGACGCCTCCTCGCTCTGGGACTTGCCGAGACTGTGGCCGCTGGCGGGGCGTATGGCGTGGCACGCGATCGCATGACCGCGCGGGCGCACCGTATAGACGGGCTCGCGAGCGCTGCACACCGGCTCGGCGATGCTGCAGCGCGGATGGAACCGGCAGCCGCTCGGCGGATTGATGGGGTTCGGCGGATCGCCTGCGAGCGGCGGCTCGGCCGCGCGATTGTCGGGATCCATGGTCGGGACGGAGGCGAGGAGGGCCCGCGTGTAGGGGTGCAGGGGATGCTCAAGCACCTCATCGGACGGGCCGATCTCGGCGACCCGGCCGAGATACATGACCAGCACCCGATCCGAGATGAAGCGCACGACATCGAGGTCGTGGCTGATGAACACGTACGTGAGCTTGAAGTCGTCCTTCAGGTCGAGCAGGAGGTTCAGGACCTGCGCCTCGACCGACTTGTCGAGCGCGGAGACCGCCTCGTCGAGGATCAGAAGCTTCGGCTCGAACGCGAGTGCGCGCGCAATGTTGACGCGCTGGCGCTGGCCGCCGGACAGCTCGTGCGGATAGCGGCCGGCGAAACGAGACGGCTCGAGGCCGACCCGGCGGAGGAGATCGTGG
>JBGSJD010000654.1:0-3661 GCA_041742195.1 Hyphomicrobiaceae bacterium | reverse complement strand
GTGGCGCTGGTCGCCGATGCCGCGCGGACCGCGCCGCCCGGGTCCGATCCGGGCACGCTCAGGCGCCAGATCATCGACCAGCTGTCGAGCACGTATGCAGCCGGCCGCGGGGCATTTCGGGGAACGTTCGAAAACTGGTCGTTCCATGCCCAATCCCGGGCCGCCGTGAAGACGCCATTCGTCGTCATGCTGCCGCAAGGCCTTGGGCGCACACAGCTGGCGCCGATCCAGTTCGTGCGCACGCAGGACGGATCGCTGCGGCGTATTCCGACGGTCTACATGGACGTGGATCTCGTCAGGGCGCATCGCATCGACGACAACGACAAGACCTTCTCGGCCGAGTTCCACCTGTCGATGCGCGGCGGAGACGGCATCGACATCACGCGCCTCGAGATGACGAACGCCTATCTCGATCCGCGCTCCAATGGACGGCACGTCACGATCGAGACGCTGCATCCCGGCGGGCCGAGCGCGTCATATCCGGCCAACATGAAGCTCTACAAGGTCACCGGCCGGTTCACGTTCGAGCCCGACCTCGCGTCCTATCCGTTCGACAAGCAGCGGTTCTCGATCGATCTGCAGCCGCGGCGGAGCGATCTCGCGTTCGTCGTGCAGCCACCGCCGCTGGCGCTCCGCGACCGACAGGTGTTGACGGACGGCTGGGATGTCAGATCGCAGTTTGTCGGCTACGAGGAGGATTTCGTTCCCGTGCTCGACGCCTACACGCACGTGCCGAGCGCGATCCCCTACTACAAGGCCTCGTTCGTGTGGACGATGGCGCGGCAGACGACGGACTACTACCTCAGGGTCGTGATCCCGCTCGCGTTCATCCTGTTCGTCGCCTACCTGTCGGTGTTCATCTCCAACGATCACTTCGAGGCGATCGTTACCATCCAGGTGACGGCGCTCCTGTCCGCCGTGGCGCTCTACCTCTCGTTGCCGAAGCTCGACTCCGACACGGCCACCGTCTCCGACAGGATCTTCCTCCTCGACTACATGCTGGTCAGCCTGATGATCGCGATCTCGATCCTGCGCGTGACCTCATGGATCGACAAGCGTCCCCTGCTCCGGCGCCTTCTGGCGTTCACGCATATCGTCGTGATGCCGGCGCTGGTCGTGGGGCTCGGGCTCTATGTGCTGGAGGCCGATCCGAACACGATCAGCCTCGGCGAGATCCTGGGCCTGGCGAAGTCGGGCGCCAGCCCAAAATCGTGACGCCGGCCAGACCGGATCAGGCGATCGGGGGGGAAGGGTGAATTGCGTCGTTGCGGCGCTGCACGCCCCACAACGACCGCGCCTACTTCGGCGCGCGCTTGGCCAGGATCCGCTGCAAGGTCCGGCGATGCATGTTCAGGCGCCGCGCCGTCTCGGAGACATTGCGATTGCAAAGCTCGTAAACGCGCTGGATGTGCTCCCAGCGGACCCGGTCAGCCGACATCGGGTTCTCGGGCGGCTGGGCTTTCTCGTTTGCGGGCGCGAGCAGCGCGTCGGTCACCTCGTCGGCATCGGCCGGCTTGGCCAGATAGTCCACCGCGCCGAGTTTCACGGCGGAGACGGCCGTCGCGAAATTCCCGTATCCGGTCAGCACGATAGCGCGAGAGGCCGGGCGGATGTTGGCGAGTTCGGCGATCACTTCGAGGCCGTTTCCGTCCTCCAGCCGCATGTCGACGATGGCGAATGCCGGCGGCTGCTGGCGAATGAGATCGAGGCCTTCGGAGATCGAGGATCCCATGCGGACCTCGAAACCGCGTTGCTCCATGGCGCGCCCGAGGCGCTGCAGGAACGCCTTGTCGTCATCCACGATCACGAGGCTGCGGTCGGCGGGAAGTTCATCCTGCCGGAACGAAAGGTCTTCGGTCTCTTTCTTGTCCATCAGGTGATTATAGCTGCTCGGCGCACCACGCCAAGGCGTCGCAGGCTCTGGACGTCGAATATTTTGGCATAGTCTTTACGAGTTCCCGCGCCGGCACAGGCGCTCATTCCCACGCAACCGCGCTGCGATCCCCGCCCACAGGCCCGGCCCCGCCCGATGGACACCCCCGGCGTGTCGTGTCACACTTTTGTCGTCTGCAACTCGGAACAGGAGCGCAGGATGTCGTTAGCAGCCCATCTCGCAGAACTCGCGGAAAAGCATAGGGTCCTCGACCGGCGTATAGAGCAGGAACTGTCCCGCCCGGCGGCGACCGACCACGAAATCATGCGTCTGAAGGTCGAGAAGCTGCGACTCAAGGAACAAATCGAAAAGCTGCAGGCGCGTTCGCGCGCGCATTGAGCCTCCCTGGAGGCCGGGCCTTGATGAGACGTTTCGCGTCGAAGGCGACCGGTGCTCCAGACCCAGGGGGATCGCCTCCCGGCTCGCAGATGCCGGGCGGCGCCCCTCACCTTGCAATAGATTGAATTTTATTCATTTTTCAGGGTCTCCGCCGCCGCCATCGCGGCCTCCGAGACCTAGTCGGAGGGCGTGGGTTCCGCTTCCCTGGTGGGCGTTGCGGGTGCGGCCGCGGTCGGTGCCGTTACCGGCTCCGGCGCCAGGCGGCTCAGCACTTCGCTGGCCAGCCCCTTCACGACGGACCCGATTTCGCCCGGGTACTTCGCACCAAACGAACGCTCTTCCGTCCGGTAGCGCGCCGCCTGCTGAAGGGCGTTCATGCGAGGCACGACCTGCTGAAAACAGCGGTTCGCCTCATGCGAGGCAAGCCACCGGTGATACTCGTCGTCCTCCGCCGACAGAAGGTCCTTCATGTTTACCAGAACACCGAGGTTCTCGGCGAAACCCATCTCGGGGTTGAGCTGCTTGAAACGGCTGAACACGTCGAGCCCACAGATCGAGATGTAGTCGGGCTTGGTCGGCGATAGATGGTAGTCGGCTTCGCGGAGCCAGCATTCCGTCAGGACGGACAGCCCCGGCGGGCAATCGATCAGCACGACGTCGAAGACGATCCGGGCCCGGCCAAGCAAGCCGCTTATGGCCGCCCGCAGCCGGCCGTGGAGCGCCTCCTTTGACACCTCCCGCTCGAACAGCGTGAGTTGCATGTCGCTCGGCATCAGATAGACCGAGCGGGCATCGTCGATATCGGACACGCCACCGACCACGTAGTCGGTCCACTCGGTCTCCGCGCCTTGCAGGACCGAGGCGATCAGGTAGTCGACCAGCGTCCGATGCTCGGCCTGCAATTTCTGCAGACTGTGCACGGACATCAGCATGGCGCTGACGCTCGCCTGAGCATCGCTGTCGATGACGAGGACGTTCTTTCCGTGATGGGTCGCGAGCGTCTCGGCGATGGCGAGCACGATCGTCGATTTCCCGACGCCACCCTTGGTGTTCATGATCGCGATCGTATTGCGCATCTCGCATCCGTTCCCGCGTGCCGCCGCAGCGTCCGGTGTGCCGCATACGAGGGGCGGCTGTCCAGTGAGCGAAGGGTGGCTTCGTTACCAGCACAACCTTGACACACACTGTGCGGCGCCGATGTGGCTCAAGCACGACAGCGCCGTCGCACCGGGCGCGACGGCGCTGTCGGCCGGGCTTGCCATTCGGTCCGGCGCGATGTGACACTCCACCCCACAACAACACGGTCCGGCCATCGCTCGTCATGCAGCGCTCGGCGGGGGCCTGCGGGAGGCTCGCCGGAATGACGCGCGGCATCGATAGCGGCGAGGC
>JBGSJD010000653.1:0-2719 GCA_041742195.1 Hyphomicrobiaceae bacterium | reverse complement strand
GGGCCTGAAGCTCCACGCCGCCTTCCCGAGCGCACACCCGTCCGCCCGCCTGGGCCTCCCCCTCGATCCCGCCTCCATCGCCAAGGCGCTCGGCGACGCCGATCTCGTGCTTCTCCTCGGCGGGCCGTTCTTCGAGCACGTCTGGCACGCCGACGCCGGACCGTTCCCGGTCGGCGCGAAGGTCGTCCACATCGAACCGACAGCCGAGCGCCTCGCCCACGCGATCGCACCGTCGATCGGCCTCGTCGGCTCGCTGCCCCATGCGATCGCCGGCCTCGTCGAAACGTTGGCAACGTCGGGAACCGCCGACTTCAAAGCCGCCGCGGCCCGCCGCAATGCCGCTTTGGCCGAGCTGAAAGCCAAGGAGATCGCCGTCCAGAAGATGCGCGCCGAGAAGGCGTGGGATCGCGACCCCATCTCCATGCCGCGCGTCATGGCCGAGATCCGCGCCGCCCTGCCGCCGAAGGCGATCGTCGTCGACGAGAGCATCACCGCCTCGATCGACCTCGCCCGCACGCTCGATTTCGAGAACCCTGGCGACTATTACGGCGCCCGTGGCGGCGGCATCGGCCAGGGCATTGCCGGCGCGCTCGGTGTGGCCGTCGCCGAGCCGGACCGGCCCGTGCTCTGCATTTCGGGCGACGGCTCCGCCATGTACGCGATCCAGTCGCTCTGGACCGCGGCGCACGCCGGCCTGCCCATCGTGTTCGTGATCCTCGCCAATCGCGAATACCGGATCCTGAAGCACAACATCGACGTCTATCGCCAGAAGTTCGAGATCTCGTCGCAGGAGCCCTACGCCCACATGGACCTCGCCGGCCCCGCGCTCGGCTTCGTCGAAATGGCGGCCGGCATGGGCGTGCCGGGCACCCGCATCACCAAGGCTGGCGACGTGGCCGACGCGATCCGCCGGGCCTTCGCCTCGGGCAAGCCGCACGTCGTCGAAATCGCAATCGAGGCCAAGCGCTGAGCGGATTGCGTGGCCCGCCGTCGACCATTCGACGTCGGGCCACACACATCCTCAGGAGCGGATCAGCCGGCCCGTCGGCGTCGCGAAGCCCTGCATCGACCGGACGCGCTTGTCGAGCCACCAGCCGTATTCCTGCCCCCACGTCTCGAAGTGCGGGTTGATCCCGAGATCGTGCGCCCAGTGGTTCACGATGTTCGGGTTGAACTGCGCCTGCCGTCCGATTGCGACGAGGTCGGCCTTGCCCTCCTGCAGGATCGCCTCCGCCTGATCCGCCTCCAGAATAAGCCCGACGGCCATGGTGCCGATCCCCGCCTCGGCCTTGGCCCGCGCCGCGAACGGCACTTGGAACCCGGGCGACCGCGAGACGGGAGCAGCCGTCGCCGATGCCATCAGGCCACCCGACGAGCAATCGAGAATGTCGACGCCGCGCGCCTTGAGTTCCCGGGCCAGCACGACCGTGTCGTCCATGTTCCAGCCTTCCGCCGTTCCATCGACCGACGAGACGCGGAAGAAGAGCGGCGTTCTGCCCGGAATGGCGGCGCGAACGGCCTCGACCACTTCGAGCGGAAACCGCATCCGGCCCTGGATGTCGCCACCGTAGGCGTCGTTCCGCGTGTTGGAGACCGGCGACAGGAACGAGGCCAGCAGGTAGCCGTGCGCCCCGTGGATCTCGATCACCTCGAACCCCGCCCGGATCGCGCGCTTGGCCGCCGCCGCAAACGCACCGACCACGTCCGCGATCTCGGAGGCTGAAAGCTGATGCGGCGTCGGCCATTCGGGGCTGATCGGCGTCGTCGTCGGCCCCACCGGCTGCCAGCGCTTGCGCCCGCGCCGGACGTCGGCCTCGGTCAGCGCCGCATTGCCCTCCATCGCCGATTGCATCCCGGATTTCCGCCCGCCATGCGCGAGCTGGATCGCGGGCACGGCGCCTTCCTCTTTGATCAGCTCGACGAGCGGCCGGAACGCGTTGGCCTGCGCCTCGTTGAAGATCGCGAGATCCATATCCGTGATCATGCCGCGTGCCTCGACTGCGGCCGCTTCCGTCATCACGATCCCGAAGCCGCCGAGCGCGAACTTGCCGAGATGCACGGTGTGGAACGTCCCGCAGACACCTTCTCGTGCGCGGTAGTGAACCATCGGCGCCAGCACGGTTCGGTTCTTCAGCGTCACGCCCCGGATGGTCAGCGGCTGGAACAGCATCGGTCGCGGACCTTTCCCCGTCGTCTCGGTAGAGTTCATCGTGCGTCCTCTCGATTGGTTCGGCCGCCCGGTCGGGCTCGCCCCGCCGGCCAGTAGAAGCTGGACCGCCGTCCCTCGCAAGTCCGCTCAGGATGTCAGGCGCAGCGCACGCCCCGCCTCGTGAATTGGCAACGTCCTGCACTTGCTCTACGACTGCTGCGAACCGCAGGGGACGGCGGTCGGACGTGCGTTGGGGTGGGGGAACGGATGCAGAGCGCTGGTCTCGACGGGCTCAATGGCCTGCTGGACATGGCCGAAGGATTGGCCGCTCGTCAGGTCGCGTCGGAGCAGGAGCTGATCCTCGAGCTGAGCGCCATCTACCGCGCGCTGTTCACGACCGACTTCGCCGGCTTCGACATCGCCGCCGTTCGCCGGGATGCCCCGCGGCTTGCCGACGAACTCTTTCTTCTCGGGCTGGCGCTCCGCCGCCGTATCCCCGAGTGGCACGCCCAGGGGCACATGACACGCGCGGCCCAGGTGGCGCTCCGCGACGTGTTCCGCGCCGCCCGC
>JBGSJD010000652.1:0-1528 GCA_041742195.1 Hyphomicrobiaceae bacterium | reverse complement strand
GGTGGCGTCCGCCGCACGATCTGCGCCGGTTCGGCGCTCTCACCGCGCTGCGAGGTGAGGCCGCTCTTGGCGAGCCACGCCTGGACGCGCGCTGCGACCTGATCCGAGTTGGTGTCCATCATGGGCATGTGCGTGTTGCCCTTGATGCCCTCGGCCGGAAGATCGAGCCACGTCGACGGCACGCCTTTGCTGACGAGCGCCGAGTGGTAGGGCTTCAAACCATCGACATGCTCGATCCACGTCGGGTTGGTGTCGATGTAGTCGCCCCAGACGAAGAGATGCGGCGTCTTGGCGAGGCGGCCGATTTCGGGATGGTTGGCCGACGGCGCGAACGCGGGCTCGACCGCGACGATGCCTTTCACCTTGTCCGGGATCATCAGCGACGCACGGAAGGCGAAGAGGCCGGCCTGACCGTGCGCGACGATCACACACGGGCAGACCCGCTCGACCAGCGCGTTGTAGGCCGCCTGCGTCGCGTCACCCGTGGTCGGCCAGCGTGCGGCCATCTGCATCTGCAGCGTATCGAAGGCGTCGAGCGGGAACTTCACGCCGGGATTGGCGCGCCGCTCGTTCGGGCTCGTGCGATAGGACCCGGGGGGCCCGATGCGGAAGATCTCCCACCCGTCGCGCTTGTCGCGGAAGATGGGATCGCTCTTGAAGATCTCGGGGCGCGAGAACGTCGCGCGGCCGCGTTCGACGGCGTCCGAAACGTAGACGGAGTGGCCGGCCTTGAGGAAGAACTGCATCCAGCCGGGCTTGCCGTCCGGCTTCGTTTCCCACGAGGCGCCGGTGATGCCGCCCGTGTGCCAGAGAAGCAGCGGATACTTCGCCGTCGGATTGGCGAGCTTCACGAACTGCACGTACATCTGGCCGGTGTGGTAGTCGCCGTTCGGATCGACCTTGATCGGCGTCCCGCCGGGGATCTTGATCTCCTGCTCCGGCAGTCCAGCGAGCGTGACAGGATAGCCGCCGATGTAGAATGAACCGATCTCGTCGACATTGTAGGCGGCGGACGGAAGGATACTGGCAGCAAGCAGAGCGAGGGCCAGACTGGCCTTCAATCTCGAGGGGAATCGCATTCGGAGCCTCGCGCGACGGCGGAAAAGACGAGGCACCTTAGATACGATTCGGTTAGTACGGGGTTAACCTTGTCGGACCGGAACCGGATCCGACGCCAAATGATCCGCCGGCGATCGATGGGCGGGAAGCCCGCTTTCGACGCGGTCGTGGGGCCGCCGGCGGGTCGCGAGCCGCACGAGGCTCTCGTAGAACAGCACCGGAACGGTGAGCATCAGCGCTCCGATCCAGAGCGACGATCCGAGCAGCGCCAGCACCGCCGCGATCGCCCACAGGATGGCGAGCACGTGCTCGAGCAGCCCGACGAGCTTCGACTGCGCATGCCGCCTGAGCATGCCACGCCGGTTGCCGGGCATGGGATGCCAGAGGTTCAGGAGCCCGGTCATGGCGCTGGCCCCGGTGGCGAAGGCGAGTGCGAGGAATGCCTCCCGCGGCGACGAGAGCGCGAGCC
>JBGSJD010000651.1:0-2080 GCA_041742195.1 Hyphomicrobiaceae bacterium | reverse complement strand
GGGCGCTCCAGATAATCGAGTCGGCGAGGAAGATGCTCGGCCTACACTCCTTCATATCTGCGCTGGAGGTTTACGAAAGGCGCAAGAAGATAAGGCGCATCTCGACAGGTGTGAGGTCGCTAGACGAACTGCTAGGCGGCGGCCCACTTGCGCAGAAGGGCGTATTCGCTGCCTGCAGACGCGCGGCCGGCCGTGTCGAGGCGATCCCGCGGCAGGGACGTCGGCGGGCTCACCGATGCACCGGGAAGGCAAGTCGTGGTGGCGGTGACATCGACCGGGCGGCCATCGGCGTAGATCAAGCCGTCCAGCCGGACGGCACCGTCGCCCGTTGCGACCACGATCGCATCCCGTTCGCGCGCGAGGATCGTTCCGGCGGGTGCGGTCGGAGCCGCGCCGGCCAGGGCCTCGGCCGAACGCACCAGGACCACGTCACTGCCAACCAGCAGTTTGGCGGCCGTCACGGGGTTCCAATAGGGGCCATGATCCAAGGCGTTGACGAGGCGGACGATCGTCTCGGTGGGCTGGCCGGGGTCGATCAGGCCGAAATTGGCCGGGCGGTCGGAGCGGCGCAGCAGTCGCGGCTCGCCGCTCTGATCGCGGAGGTTCAACGTGCCGCCTTCGAGACCCGTCAGAAGACGCTCGAATGTCGTGAGGCCGGCTTCGTAGCACTTGGCATTCAACGAGAAGGTCGTTTCGTCCGCGGCGATGGCGATCGGCTCGACCTCGGCGACCCGGCCGGCATCGACCGAAGGCGTCATCTCATGCCAGGTGACGGCATGCGTCCGCCGGCCTTCCAGAAGCGCCCAGACCGGCGCATTGAGACCACCGAGGTCCGGCAACGGACCGTCGTGGAAGTTGAGGGCCATGTAACGGGCCGCGCGCAGAGCGGCTGCCGGCAGCACCTCGAGGTTGGCGACACTCAGGAGGATGTCACAGGTGAGGGCGCCGAGGGCCTGGTCGAGGGGGCCGGCGTCACGATCAATGAACAGTGTGCCGCTTCCAGCGCACCAACTTGCGATCTGACGGTTGCGCGATGCAATCGCGGTTATCGCATGTCCACGCGACAACAGGTGATCCGCACAACGGATCACCAAAGTCGAATCGCCGATCAGAATGAATGCGATACGCAACTTCGTCACTCGGTTCGATGTGCATCCCGACGCAAACACGGCGGGTGCGATTTCAGCAGATTAGTCATCCCGCCAGTCGGGTGCCAGCCGACACGGTAGCAAGTCGCGTTCCACATGGCGGTCGCCGTTCGGCCATCACGGCGCGCCGCCCTGTGGCAGGTTGCACGGTCTGCTGCACGAGGCGCGTTCAGCCTCTGCCGCAGCGGTTCCGTCGGAGCTGCGCCAAGGGCATCGGCCGTCGACTTCGAGAGCCACTCCTCGCAGCCCGCGAGGGCCGTCGGAGCAGTGGAGAAGTCATGTTCGTCCAGATGAGGCTTTACTGCCGTGAGCCAGATCAACTGCCGTCATGTAAGTGATACATAAATTCAAATCGGTCGCGCGAAAAGCGAGAGAACCGACAATCCCTGGTCGAATTGGCAAATCTGCGAGGCGCCAGCCGTTCACGTCCAAGTCCGGTGGCCAACCGCTCGGGCTGCAGAGCTTCGCCGGCAAAAGAGGCACTTCGATCTGATCGGGGGCTCGCGTGAGGCCGCAACCCAGGCCTTTGAGCAGCGCTTCCTTGCGCACCCAGGCCCGATAAAATGCCGCGCCCCGCTGCGAAGCCGGGAGTGCCGCCCACGCCTTGCGTTCGTCTCGTGAGAAGACCGATGTGGCACTGTCGGCCACGGGGCCCGCCTCGTGTTCCAAATCGATCCCGAGGCTGTCGCATTTCGCGACAGCGACGGCCGCCATGTTGCGGCTGTGGCTCATGTTGAAGGCGAGCGGCGGGTGGTCCGATCGGACCAGCGTCGGCTTGCCGAACGGCCCACTTTCGAGCGCCAGCATGGCCGGATGGTCGTTCTGGTAACGGCAGAGGAGGCGCCGCAGAACGGCCCGCCCGACGAGGCGGCGGCGGCGGAGGACGGGGTCGGCCGCCGTCGTCGCATGGACGACGTCGCCCGGCGCGACAT
>JBGSJD010000650.1:0-6709 GCA_041742195.1 Hyphomicrobiaceae bacterium | reverse complement strand
GCCACTGCCGCACGGCGCGCTCCCGGCGACGGCCCTCGAGGCGCCCTCCCCGGTTTCGAACACGCCGGCCGCCGACTACCTCGCCATGGTCGACCGTTGCAAGGACTACATCACGGCCGGCGACGCCTTCCAGATCGTCGTCTCCCAGCGTTTTTCGGCGCCCTTCGCGCTGCCGCCGTTCGCGCTCTACCGCGCGTTGCGCCGGACCAATCCATCGCCGTTCCTGTTCCACCTCGACTTCGGCGACTTCGCCCTCGTGGGCTCGAGCCCCGAGATCCTCGTCAGGGTGCGGGATGGCCGCGTCACCATCCGCCCGCTCGCCGGCACGCGCCGACGCGGCGCCACCCCCGAGGAGGATCGCCGCCTCGAGGCCGAGCTGATTGCCGATCCGAAGGAACGCGCCGAGCATCTGATGCTTCTCGATCTCGGCCGCAACGACGTCGGCCGCGTCGCCCGCATCGGGACCGTGGAAGTGGCCTCGAGCTTCGACATCGAGCGCTATAGCCAGGTCATGCACCTGTCCTCGACCGTCAACGGCGAACTCGATCCCAGGCACGACGCGATCGATGCGCTGCTGGCCGGTTTCCCCGCAGGTACGCTGTCGGGCGCCCCGAAGGTGCGCGCCATGGAGATCATCGACGAACTCGAGCGCGAGAAGCGCGGCCCCTATGCCGGCTGCGTCGGCTATTTCTCCGCCGACGGCAACATGGACACCTGCATCGTGCTGCGCACCGCCATCGTCAAGGACGGCCGCATGTACGTCCAGGCCGGCGCCGGCGTGGTCGCCGACAGCGTGCCCGCCGACGAGCAGAACGAGTGCGTCATCAAGGCGCGCGCGCTCTTCCGGGCAGCCGAGGAAGCCGTGCGGTTCGCAGGCCGCGCACGTCGCGGCAATCGGTGATCGAAGGGGGCTCCGCGCGCGATCCATCCGCACGCGGCTTTCATCCGCGTCGGGCGACTGAGGAAACTGATAGAAATCGGCGATCGGCCCTTGCCATGCGCGGCAGGAATAGCCACCATGCGCTCCCGACACGACCTCGCCGCGTTTCCAGCCTCCCGCAGAGCGAACCAACGGCCGTCGCGAACGAGCGGCGCCACCATGGCTGACCGCCTCAGACCTGCGGCACGGTCGCATGCCGCAGCTGAGCGAGGCGGCAGGAGAAGGACGAACCCGAGATGCGCCAGATCAGCCTGTTCATCGCCTTGTTCCTGTTCTGGCTCGCGCTCTCCGGCTACTTCAAGACCTTCCTGCTCGCCGCCGGTGTCGGCTCCGCCATCGTCGCGGTGTACGTCGCCCATCGCATGAGCGCCGACGACGAGGAAGGTCATCCGACGCAGCTCTTCCTCTCGTCGTTGACCTATTTCCCTTGGCTCGTCTGGGAGATCGTGAAGTCCTGCTGGGCCGTGACGAAGATCATTATCGATCCGCGCCTCCCGATCTCGCCGACGCTGACCCGCGTCACCGCCACCCAGAAGACGACGGTCGGGCTCGCCACCTACGCCAACTCCATCACGCTGACGCCCGGCACCATCACCGCCGCCGTCGACGGCAACGTGCTGACCGTGCACGCGCTGGTCCGCGACGGCGCCATCGACCTCGAGGGTGGCGGCATGGACCAGCGCGTCACGCAGTTCGAGGGGGCACGCTGATGTTCACGGCCGCCACGATCGCCTTGCTTGTCGCCCTGTCGCTCGCGGTGGTCCGCGCGCTGAAAGGGCCGTCGGTCTTCGACCGCGTCCTTGCCGGCAACACCGTCGGCACGCTCGCCATTCTCCTGCTCGCGACCGTCGGCTTCCTGACGGGGCGTCCCGAATGGCTCGACATTGCGCTGACCTACGGACTGCTGAACCTGATCAGCACGTTGGCCATTCTTAAGTTCTTCCGCCACGGCGATCTCGCCTACGACGTCGAGGAGGACACCCGATGACGCTTTTCGTCGATGCCGCGAGCCTCGCGCTGATCCTCGCCGGCTCCTTCTTCATCCTTGTCGGCAGCTTCGGCCTCGTCCGCATGCCCGACGTGTTCACGCGGATGCACGCCGCGAGCGTCATCGAGACCCTCGGCGCCGGCCTCCTCTTCATCGGCTTCATGCTGCAGGCCGGCTTCACGCTGATCTCGGCAAAACTGCTCTTTCTGCTGGCGCTGATCTTCTTCACTGGCCCCGTCGTCACGCACGCACTCGCCCAGGCAGCGCTCCAGGCCGGCATCCGGCCCTACCTCGCCGAGGATCGGACCGACCGCCCCGATGGCCCGCCCAGGGGCACGCCCGGGCCGCGCAGACCCGGGGAGGACGAATAGCGCCATGGAACTCCTCATCAACACGGCGCTGCTGACGCTGCTCGCTGCGGTGACCATCGGCATCGCCCGCCAGCGCAACCTGTTCGGCGCCATCATCCTCGCCGGCATCTACAGTTTCCTGATGGCGAGCCTGCTCATCCTGCTCGATGCGGTCGATGTGGCGATGACCGAAGCTTCGGTCGGCGCTGGCGTCTCGACCGTGTTCCTGCTGGCCGCTTTGCACCTGACCCGCAGCCTCGAGCAAAAGTCCATGAAGACGCCCGTGGTGCCGCTGTTCGTCGCGCTCTGCGTCGGCGCCGCGCTGGTCTGGGGCACGGTCGGGCTGTCGCCGTTCGGCACCCCCGATGCGCCGATCCACCAGCATGTCGCGCCCACATACCTGACGAACGTCGTCAAGGACTCGGGCGTTCCGAACGTCGTGACCGCCATTTTGGCCGACTACCGAGGCTTCGACACCCTCGGCGAGACGGTCGTGATCTTCACCGGCGGCATCGGGGTGATGCTCCTGCTGCGAGGCTCCGGCCGCAAGCGGCGCGAGGAGCGCGAGGGCGCCGAGGGCAAGGCTGGCGCCAAGTCGGAGAACGAGGCATGAGGCTCGACGTCGTCCTCAGGATCGGCACCAAGCTGGTCCTGCCATTCATGCTGCTGTTCGCGCTCTACGTGCAGTTCCATGGCGAGTACGGACCGGGCGGCGGCTTCCAGGCCGGCGTCATCGCGGCCGGCATGGTGATCCTCTATGCGCTCGTGTTCGGCGTCGCCCGGGCGAAGCTGATCGCACCGCAGCGCCTCGTCGAGTTCATGGTTCCGCTGGGCGTGCTGATCTACGCCGGCACCGGCGTCGTGACCATGCTGCTCGGCCAGAACTTCCTCGACTACGACGTGCTCGACCACACGGCGCGCCACGGTCGGGAGCGCGGCATCTTCTGGGTCGAGATCGGCGTGCTCGTCACCGTCGCATCGACCATGATCGCCATCTTCTATGCCTTCGTGGAGCGCGGACGATGAAGGACGCCATCCTGCGCTTTGCCGAGCATTACAACTACGTCGTCACCATCTTCCTGATGGTCGCCGGCCTCTACATCGTCATTGCCCGCGGCAACATGATCAAGAAGCTGATCGGCCTCTCGATCTTCCAGACGTCGGTTTATCTGCTCTATGTCTCGCCGGCCAAGATCATCGGCGGCACCGCGCCGATCCTCGACCCCGCCTACAAGATCTACGCGAACCCCCTCCCCCACGTGCTCATTCTGACCGCGATCGTGGTCGGCGTCGCCGTTCTGGCGTTGGGGCTCGCGCTCGTCGTTCGCATCCACGAGGCCTACGGCACCATCGAAGAGGACGAGATCTTCGCCCGGGAGACCGACGAGTGAGCACCCTCGAGAGCCAACTTCCGATTCTCCAGGTGCTCGTGCCGCTCGTCGGCGCGGTCCTCGTCGCCCTGATGCGCGGCGGTCGCTCCGCGTGGGCCGTCGCGCTGGTGATCACCTGGACCATGCCGGTGATCTCCATTCTGCTCATGCGGAAAGTGCTCACCACCGGTCCCATCTCCTACCACCTCGGCGGCTGGGCGCCCCCGATCGGCATCGAGTATCGGGTCGATCTCCTGGCGGCGTTCGTCCTGGTGCTGGTCTCGGTCGTCGGCGCGGCGCTCATGCCCTTCGCCCGCCGCTCCGTCGCCAGCGAGATCGACGGCGACAAGCAGGTCTGGTTTTACACCATGTACCTGCTGTGCCTCGCGGGCCTGCTCGGCATCACGATTACTGCAGACGCCTTCAACCTGTTCGTGTTCCTCGAGATTTCGTCTCTCGCGACGTACGTGCTCATTGCACTCGGCCGCGATCGGCGCGCGCTGCTGGCCGCCTACCAGTACCTGATCATGGGCACTATCGGCGCCACGTTCTACGTGATCGGCGTCGGCCTGCTCTACCTCGTGACGGGCAGCCTCAACATCTACGACATCGCCAGCCGTCTCGCCGAACCGGCCATGCAGAACCCGCGCCCCGTGATGGCGGCGCTGGCCTTCATCGTCGTCGGCATCAGCCTGAAGCTCGCCCTCTTCCCGCTCCACGTCTGGCTGCCGGGAGCCTACGCCCACGCACCCTCGTTCGCCTCGGCCTTTCTTGCGGGAACCGCGACCAAGGTAGCGATCTATGTGCTGATCCGCTTCGCCTTCTCGGTCTTCGGCGTCGCGATCAGCTTCGACACGCTGCCCCTGACCGCGGTGCTTGCGGCTCTGTCGCTGGCGGCCATGTTCATCGCATCGATCATCGCCGTCTTCGAGAACAACCTGAAGCGGATGCTCGCCTACTCGTCGCTGGGCCAGGTCGGCTACATCACGCTTGGCATCGCCCTCGCCAATACGCAGGGCCTCACGGGCGGCATCGTCCATCTCCTGAACCACGCCCTGATGAAGACCGCGCTGTTCATGGCCCTCGGCGCCATCGCCTACCGCCTCGGCAGCGTCAAGCTCGACGCCATCGCAGGCATCGGTCGCCGCATGCCATGGACCATGGCGGTGTTCGTGCTCGGCGGCATGGCGCTCGTCGGCGTACCCGGCACCGCGGGCTTCGTCTCCAAGTGGTACCTGGCCATCGGCGCCGTCGAGAAAGGCTGGTGGCCGCTCGTGTTCGCCATCCTGATCAGCTCCCTCATCGCCGTGGTCTATGTGGGTCGGGTGGTCGAGGTCGCCTGGTTCCGCGAGCCCTCGCCGGCCGTCGAGAAATGCACCGATCCGCCGCTCTCGATGCTCATCCCGATGCTCGCCCTCAGCGCGGCCACCATCTATTTCGGTATCGACACCGAGGCGTCCGCAGGCATGGCGCTGAAGGCGGCCGAGACACTGCTCGGGGGATTGAAGTGATGCTGGGCCTGTCCCCCGAAACGACGATGCTCGCGGCCGTGGCTCTGCCGTTCGTCGGCGCGGTCGCGATTGCGCTCCTGCATCGTTCGCCGAACCGGCGCGAAGCGGCAACGCTGGTCACGGCCGTGCTTCTCGCCGCGCTCGTCTGGTCGCTCGCCGGCCCCGTCATGGCTGGCGCCCGCCCCGACGTCGCCCTGATCGAGATCGTCCCCGGCCTCCCGCTCGCCTTCAAGGTGGAGCCGCTCGGCCTGATGTTCGCGCTCGTCGCGAGCACGCTCTGGATCGTCAATTCGATCTATTCGATCGGCTACATGCGGGCCCACGACGAGCCACGCCAGACCACGTTCTACGTCTGCTTCGCCATCGCACTTGGTTCTGCGGTCGGTCTTGCCTTCTCGCGGAACCTGTTCACGCTGTTCCTCTTCTACGAGTTGCTGACGCTCTCGACCTACCCCCTCGTCACCCACAACGGCGACCGCAAGGCCCTGATCGGCGGGCGCATCTATCTGATGCTCCTGATCGGCTCCTCCATGGTGCTGCTGCTGCCGGCGATCATCGTGACGGCGTTCCTGTCCGGCACCACCGAATTCACCGCGGGTGGCATGTTGCCGAAGGGGCTCGACGCGACGCTCGTCGGCCTTCTGCTGGCGCTCTATGCCTTCGGCATCGGCAAGGCGGCACTCATGCCGCTGCATTTCTGGCTGCCGTCGGCGATGGTCGCGCCGACGCCCGTCTCGGCGCTCCTGCACGCGGTGGCCGTCGTCAAGGCCGGCGTCTTCACCGTCCTGAAGGTGGTCATCTACGTCTTCGGCGTCGAAACGCTGACCGCCGGTGGCGCCCGCGACTGGCTCGTCTACTTCGCCTCGGCGACGCTGATCGCGGCCTCGCTGGTCGCCCTGACGCGCCAGAACCTCAAGGCCCGCCTCGCCTACTCTACCGTGAGCCAGCTGAGCTACGTCGTTCTGGCGGCCGCGATCGCCACCTCCAGCAGCCTGATCGGTGGCGGCATGCACATCGTCATGCACGCCGCCGGCAAGATCACGCTCTTCTTCTGCGCGGGCGCCATCTACATCGCGGCCCACAAGACCGAGATCGGCGAACTCGACGGCATCGGCCGCCGGATGCCCGTGACGATGGCGGCGTTCTTCGTCGCCTCCCTGTCGATCATCGGCCTGCCGCCGTTCGGCGGTGTGTGGAGCAAATGGCTGATCGGCGCCGGCGCCCTCGACGCGGGCTTCGCCTTCGTCGTCGGCGTGCTGATGGTGAGCTCCCTCCTCAACGTCGCCTACCTGCTGCCCATTGTCGGCCGGGCCTTTTTCCTGCCGCCGAAGCCCGACGACCATGACAGCCACGGCGAGGCGCCACTCGCCTGCCTCATACCGATCGTCATCACCGCCACGTTGTGCCTCGTGCTGTTCTTCGCAGCCGGCACGATCGAGGAGGTGTTGCGGCCCCTCGTCACCGCCCGGCCGGGCTAGATGAGACCTTGGAGAGCCCCCCGTGGAAGCTGGTGACACACCCTCGAAGCCCGCCGCACCCGTGCCGCCCGG
>JBGSJD010000649.1:0-6147 GCA_041742195.1 Hyphomicrobiaceae bacterium | reverse complement strand
CCATCGGCGTGAGCGGGACGAGCCCACACGCGGCGGCCCCGCCGTTTCGCGGGTTGTCGGCGCGCTACCCGGTCGGGCATCTGGCCGAGGCGCTCGCAGAGGGCATCACCACCGGGCATCCCGACATGCCGGAGTTCGCCTTTTCAAGCGCCGAGATTGAGGCCATTCTGGCCCACATCGAACACGTCAGCACGAAGCCGCGCGCCGATTGAACTCTTCGAAAGGGCGACGCGCCGGTGCTGTTGGATGCGGAGATCGCCATGCTCACGATTACCCCCATCGGCAAGACGCTCGGCGCCCGGATCGAAGGCGTCGATCTGTCGAAGCCGCTCTCCCGGGCCGACAAGGCCGAGATCCTGCGCGCCTTCGGGCGCTACGCCGTCCTCTGCTTCCCGAAGCAGTCCCTGGACCCGGTGCAGCACAAGGCCTTTGCGCGCGAGTTCGGCTCACTCGAGGTCAACGTCGCCGCCGGTCACTACACGGTGCCGGGGCATCCCGAGGTCATGGTGCTGTCCAACATCGTGGAGAACGGCAAGCCGATCGGTCTCGCGGACGCCGGCCAGGACTGGCACACCGACATGAGCTATTCCGAGCCCGTGGCGTTCCTGAACGTGCTGCAGGCGATCAAGGTGCCGTTCCGCGACGGCGTGCCGCTCGGCTGCACGGAATTCCTGGACATGGCGGCGGCCTACGACGACCTCCCCGCCACCATCAAGACGCGGATCGAGGGGCTGACCGCGACCCACGACTTCAACAAGTTCTGGGAAGAGATGCTGAAGCGGCCGGGCACCCAGCGCAAACCGCTGACGCCCGAGCAGCGCGCGGCCAAGCCGCCCGTCTCGCACCCGATCGTGCTCACCCATCCGATCTCGGGGCGCAAGGCGCTCTATTGCACGGTCGGCTACGTTACCCGCATCGACGGCCTCCCGAAAGCGGAGAGCGACGAGCTGTTGGCCATCCTCTTCGCGCACCAGCTCCAGGATAAGTACAAATACAAGCACCTCTGGTCCGAGGGCGACGTGCTGTGCTGGGACAACCTCTGGACCATGCACAACGCCGTTGCCGACTATCGGCCGGACGAGCATCGCCACATGCGCCGCTGCCAGGTGATGGCCGACTGGGTGTTCACACCGGAAGCCAAGGCCTTGGCGTCGGCGGCCTGAGCGCCCGAGGCCGGCGCCCCCGCGATGAGCGGGGCGGCCCAGGGGCTGCAAACAGCGCCCGGTCAGCTCCGCTCGACCATGCGCTCGAGCTTCTTGCTGAGCAGCCAGGAGAGCCCGAGGAACCCGATCATCAATGCGAAGCCGAGCGTCGAGGAGGCGTCGTTCATCACCTTCTCGGAAAGGTGTCCGAACCCGTATCCCGCCGAGACCACCACCACGGCCCAGATCGCCGACGCCACCACGTTGAGCATCAGAAATCGCGCCCACGGCAACTCGGACATGCCATAGGCGATCGCGGCGAGGCCTCGCACCCCGTGTGGATAGCGGTGCAGAAGCACCATCCACGCATGATGACGGGCCACCAGCTTGACCACTTTCTCGAGCAGGCGCTCGAGCGGCGGCAGGCCTGAGAAGAGCTGGATGCCGAACCGGCGGCCGAGCCAGAACCTCAGCACGTCGCCGAGAAAGCTGCCGACGCCGCAGACTGCGACCAGCGTGCCGAAATTGAGCGCGCCCACTTTTGCCGCATAGCCGCCGAAGAGTCCGAACAACAGGCTATGCGATGCGGCGAAGCCGAACATCACCGCGTAGGCCGACTGGCCGTTCTGTCGGATCAGGTCGAGAAAGGAGGCGAGATCGTAAGGGAGGATCACGGCGGCTCACGTGCGCTGAAGGCTTGCGGGACGCAAGGCTCGTAGCACGGGCGGCAGCACGCTGAAAGTCGCGCCGGTGTTCCCCCGGCCTCAGAACGGCCGCCTCGGCTCGACCTTCCGCAACGCCGGCATCAGCTCGTCCGAGATCAGCCGCATGCTGGAGAGCGACGCGGAGGCCGGCATTCCGGCCCAATTGGTGCGCACGACGAGATGGCTGCAGCCGAGTTCGGCCCAGTAGGGCTCGAGCTGGCGGTAGCAGTCATCGGGAGATCCGATGATGAAACGGCCTTCTGTCAATTCTTCGAACGACCGCGAAAAATCGGCGTCGTCAGGCATCACCTTGTCCTGGCCCCACTTGGCGTAGTCGGCGTACTTGCCGCCGAGATAGGGCGCCGCCATCTCGATCGCCGTCCGTCTGTCCCGGGCGCAGTAGACTTCCTTGAAAACCGGCAGGTCGCGCGGGAACGGCTTGCCGCACGCCTTGAGCTCGTCCGTGTACGCCACCATCATGCGCCGGATGGAATCGATCGTGGCGTGCGGATTGATGAACCACGCATCCGAGAGGCGTGCGGCCCGCTTCACGGCCGGGTCGTTGTTGGCGGCGATCCAGATCGGCGGCCGCGGCTGCTGGATCGGGCGGATGTTCATGACCACGTTGTCGAGGCGGCAGGTCTCGTCCTCGTAGGTGACGGCCTTGCCGCTCCAGAGCTGCTGCACGAGATCGAGATAGGTCTCGAAGCGCTTGACGCGCGCGCCCTTGGGCACGTTGAAGGCGTCGAACTCCATGTCGCGATAGCCGAGCCCGACACCGAAGATGAAGTTCCCCTTGGCGATGATGTCGAGCGTCGCGATGGTCTCCGCCGTGTAGACCGGATTGTGGAGGTTGAGCAGCAGGATGCCGGTGCCGATCGTCATCTCGCCGGCCTCGGCGGCGAGCCGCGCGAGAAACGGGATCAGCTGGAGCTGCTTGTTGTCGCCCTCGTTGAGGTAGTGCTGCCCCGTCAGCAGCGAGTCCCATCCGCGATCCCGCGCATGATGCACCATGGCGATCTGGTCGCCGAGCGCCTGCACCATGTCCATGCCGACGCGCTGCTGGTTGGTGATGAACAGGCCGACTTTCATCGTGTGGCAGTCCTTGCGATCCGGGGTGGAGGAGGCCAGCATGCCCAGCCGGAGGGCGTGGCGCAATCGGAACCCGGAAACCTGGGGCTGATGCGCAAACGAGAGACGCGCAGACCGGGTGGTCCGCGCGGCTCGATGCAGGGTCCGACGATGGTGCCGACCGTTACTTCTTCTTGGCCGTCTTCTGGGTCAGCGCCGAGGCGGCGGCGGTCTTGGCTTCCTTGCTGGCCTTGGGATCCTTCATCACCTTGGCCGCGGCGGAGGCGGCCTTGGCCGACGTCGTCTCCTTGCTCTTCGACGGGGTCAGCGCCGAAGCGGCCGCGGTCTTCGAAGCATGAGATGAATTGCGTGCTCGAAACGTCTCGATGATAACGCCCGAGGTCTCTTCGAGTGACTTGCTGGCGGCTCGCGCAATGAATTCAGATCGGCTCAGGCCAGTCGCTCGTGCAACCTTGTCGATAGTCTCCACCAGAGAAGTCTCGATCACGATGTTGAATCGCGCCTTCTGGGATATCGGCACGACCGGCACTGCGATAAGGAATGCCCCCGAAGCAAGATCCTGCTTGATGTCAGGGTTCCGGCGAAGCTCCGTGATCGAACTCGGACCTGGCAGCTCGCCCATGTCTTCCATGTATAGCGCCAAGGCATCCTGAGCTTGCGAGATGATCTCGTCCTCGGTGTCGGCAGCCGAAAAACAACCTCGCAGATCAGGAAACGATATCCCGAACGCGGTTCCGTCCTCGTGATGAACCACTGCATAGTAAGACGGCATTTGGCTCTTACTCCAACCAGCGAACCAGCTTTGCGATCTTTCGTGCCGTACCGAGCGGCAAGTCTTTTCGGGGATGCGGTACGATCACGGTCAGGCCGGTGGCAGGGTGCCTGAGTTTGAGGTGCGATCCCCGCTGGCTGACACGAACCCAGCCTTCCTTTTCGAGCCTTGAAACGATGCGGTGGCTGTTTCGCTCAACAACAGCCATTCGCGGCTCCGTCGCATTCGAGTGTGTACACTATACACAACGTTTGGGCCATCCGCAACTGCCAGAAGGGCGCGCACCGAAACGGTGGCGCGCCCTCCTTGAGGGATGTTTACTTCTTCTTGGCCGTCTTCTGGGTCAGCGCCGAGGCGGCGGCGGTCTTGGCTTCCTTGCTGGCCTTGGGATCCTTCATCACCTTGGCCGCCGCGGAGGCGGCCTTGGCCGACGTCGTCTCCTTGCTCTTCGACTGGGTCAGCGCCGAAGCGGCCGCGGTCTTCGCGTCCTTGCTGGCCTTGGGGTCCTTGAGCACCTTGGCGGCGGCTGCAGCGGCCTTGCTGCCCGTGCTTTCGCTCTTCTTTGCAGGCATGTCTTGCTCCATGGATTTGAGCATGTTGGACGCTGTCACGCACACGCGAGGCCTACGCCGATTCGATTGCGCGATCTGCCGGGCAAGCCAAACATTCCTGTCGATAGATGGCGATCCCGGCTTGCGGCGCAAAGAGGGGGCGCGCGTCGGCCCGATTGACAGGTCCGCCGGCCTCGCGCCACAACGCCGTGAGCCAACACGCGCCACGTTTCGGAGAATGCCCATGTCGACCGCCGATCTGCAGCAGACCATCGACGCCGCCTGGGAGGCGCGCGACCAGGTCAATTCCTCGACCCGCGGCGCGGTTCGCGATGCCGTGGAGACGGCGATCGGCATGCTCGACAAGGGCACGGCGCGGACGGCGGAGAAGCGCGGCGAGGAATGGGTCGTCAACCAGTGGCTGAAGAAGGCCGTGCTTCTGTCGTTCCGGCTGAACGACATGGGCCTGATCGCCGGCGCCCCTGGCGGCGCCTCGTGGTGGGACAAGGTGCCCTCGAAGTTCGATGGCATGGGCCCCGACGACTTCAGGAAGGCCGGCTTCCGCGCCGTCCCGGGCGCCGTCGTCCGTCGCGGCTCCTACATCGCGCCGAACGTGGTCCTCATGCCGTCGTTCGTGAACCTCGGCGCCTACGTCGGCGAGCGCACCATGGTCGACACCTGGGCGACGGTCGGCTCCTGCGCCCAGATCGGCCGTGACTGCCATCTCTCCGGCGGCGTCGGCATCGGCGGCGTACTCGAGCCCCTCCAGGCCAATCCCGTCATCATCGAGGACAACTGCTTCGTCGGCGCCCGTTCCGAGGTCGTCGAGGGCGTGATCGTCGGCGAAGGCTCGGTGCTGTCGATGGGAGTCTTCATCTCGGCCACGACGAAGATCGTCGACCGGGCCACGGGCCAGATCCACATCGGCAAGGTGCCGCCCTATTCCGTCGTTGTTCCGGGCTCGCTGCCTGGGATGCCGCTGCCGAACGGCATGACGGGACCCGGCCTCTACTGCGCTGTGATCGTCAAGACGGTCGACGCCCAGACGCGGGCCAAGACCTCGATCAACGACCTGCTGCGGGACTGACCCTGGGCCGAGTCCCGGAGATGGGAGGCGCGCTGTGTACCGCACGCTCGACGCGGACAAGATCGTGGCGACCATCTCCGCCCTCGAGCGGCGCATCTCGGAGCGGTTTCCGGGCGCCGGTCTGGCGAAAGTGTGCGCCGAGTTGTCGGAGATCGCCAGCGAGAACCGGGAGCGCGTCGCACGCATCGCCCGGCCACACGTTGGCCTGCGCGTCTTGACGGTCGGCGTCATCGCAGTTGTCTTCGGTCTGCTGGTCTACGTGGGCATGATCACCAAGCTGCGGAGCGGCACCGATGATGTGTTTGGGATCGTGCAAGGGATCGAGGCGTCCGCCAATCTGCTTATCATGATGGTGGCGGCAATCTTCTCGCTAGTCACGCTCGAGGGCCGCTGGAAACGCAACGAGAGCCTCGCCGATCTCCACGAGCTGCGCTCGATCGTGCACGTGATCGACATGCACCAGCTCACCAAGGACCCGAGCATCGATCTGGGCGCGACCCCGCCGACGCCGTCGTCGCCGGCGCGTCGGCTGTCTCCGCCCGAGCTGGTCCGGTATCTTGACTATTGCTCCGAGATGCTGTCGCTGACGGCGAAAGTGGCGGCACTCTATGCGCAGAACTCGTCCGATCCGGCCGTGATCGAAGCGGTCAACGACCTGGAGCGCCTGACGACCAATCTGTCGTCCAAGATCTGGCAGAAGATCACGATCGTTCAGGCGACGATGGAGCGGAGCGCCACGGCGGTCGGCGCACCGTCGCAGGAGCCGGTCATCGCGCCGTCGACGCTGGTGGCCGCGGCG
>JBGSJD010000648.1:0-1791 GCA_041742195.1 Hyphomicrobiaceae bacterium | reverse complement strand
CGTCTCGCCTGTCATCTTGCCACCTGCGCCGGAGGCACCGCCCACCGACTGGTCGGACGGCGAGAAAATCGAGGCGCTCTCCCGATGTGTCGCCTTGCTCGCCCCACTCAAGGCGAGGGTCGGCGAGCCGCGCTCGCTCCGCCAGGATCGGTGTGGCGGACCGGCGCTGATCGAGGTGCAGGCGTTCGAGATCGACGGCCGTGATGTGCTGCTCAAGCCGGCACTGCTCGCCAACTGCGAGACTGCTGCGCGCCTGCATGAATTCATAGCCCGCGACCTGCAGCCGCTGGCAACCGAGGTGCTCGGCGCGCCGATCGCGCGCATAGAAGGCGTCGGTGGCTATCAGTGCCGCGGCGTGATCGGCTCTGCCTCCTCGCGTGGTCTCAGCGAGCACGCCTACGCCAATGCCATCGATATGAGCGCCTTCGTGACGGCGGATGGCCGCCGCATCGGCGTGCGTGAGGACTGGGGCGCCGTGGCCCGCGACAGCAAGACTGCGAAGGCAGAAGACCGCAAGACACCCCGCCGCGACAAGCAGGCTGCGCGCGACGCGGACGATGACGATGACGACGCCAGCCCGCCGCCCCTGCCAGTACGCAATCCGCGCCTGCTCACCAACGTCGTGGAGTTCGAGAAGCGCGGCCGTCGGATACGTATCGCATCGGAGGCACCCCCGCCCGCCGGGGCGTTGAAGCCCGAGCCCCCCTCCGACACGGGCGGCAAGGAACCAGCGGCACGGACGTTCCTGCACCGCTTGCACACGGCCGGCTGTCGGCGGTTCTCGACGGCGCTCGGTCCGGAGGCCAACGAGGCGCACCGCGACCACTTCCACTTCGATCTCGTCGTCCGCCGGGGCCGCTCGTTCTGCGAGTGAACGCGCTGCCCGCCGCCGCGACGTGAGCTGTTACGTGATCTTCTGCCCGGTCTTCGCCCAATCGGCCAGGAACTGCTCGAGGCCCTTGTCGGTCAGCGGATGCTTGACCAGCGCCTTGAGGATCGCGGGCGGCACGGTCGCGACGTCGGCGCCCATCAGCGCGCACTCCTTGACGTGGTTGACCGTGCGGATCGACGCGGCGAGCACCTCGGTGGAGAAGTCCGGGTAATTGTCGTAGATCGAGCGGATCTCGCCGATCAGGTCCATGCCGTCGAGGCCGATGTCGTCGAGACGGCCGATGAACGGGGAAACGAACGTCGCGCCGGCCTTGGCGGCGAGCAGCGCCTGGTTCGCCGAAAAGCACAGCGTGACGTTGACCATGGTGCCTTCGGTGGTCAGCACCTTGCAGGCCTTGAGGCCGTCCCAGGTGAGCGGCAACTTGACCGCCACGTTCTCGGCGATCTTCGCCAGGATGCGGCCCTCACGCAGCATGCCCTCGTAGTCGGTGGCCGCGACTTCTGCCGAGACGGGTCCATCGACCACCTCGCAGATTTCCGCGATGATCGTCTTGAAGTCGCGCCCCGCCTTGGCGACCAGCGACGGGTTGGTCGTCACGCCATCGAGTAGGCCGGTTGCCGCAAGCTCGCGGATTTCCGCCACGTCGGCGGTATCGACGAAGAATTTCATGAGGTTGGCTCCTGGCGCGCGGCGCGACGGTCGGCCGACCTGGCGGATTGCCTTCTGCAGGCCGCACCGGTCGGGTTAGCTTCTGTTCCGAATCGCTCTTCTAGTCCCCGGATGCCCCATTGACCAGTCTGCTCGACCTCGCCGGTGGCGCCAGTGCCGCCCCCCTGCAGTTGGCCCCGCGCGTCGCGGTGCTGATGCCGGTCGCGCTCGACCAGACCTACGATTACCTG
>JBGSJD010000647.1:0-5187 GCA_041742195.1 Hyphomicrobiaceae bacterium | reverse complement strand
GCCGAGGGGGCGGCGCCGGGACGCATCGCGCCGGTCGATTGTTCGAGCGCGGCGAGGACAGAGCGCGCAAGTTCGTTCGACGGTGTCGGCAGGGCTGATAGCGGGGGGAAGGGCAGGACATAGACCGCGCACAGCGCCGTCGCGAGGCCTGCCACGATGAAGACCGCAGAACGGAGACGGGCGGCGCTTGCGTCAGCGCGGAGCATCGCCGCCCAGGCCAGCACGCCGATCGCCACGAACTGAAGAATGGCGTCGGCAAGATAACCAGAGCGGGTTGCGCCACCCAGCGCGATGCACAGGGCGAGCCACACGCCGATCGCTATGCCTCGCCAATGGTACGTCACGGCAGCGTCGGCTCCGAAGAGGGCCCATTCCGCACATGCGCACTGTCGTGTGGGCGCCGAACGCCTTCACCCGCTCTCGTCGGTCCTGCCACCACGTCGGGGGCCATTCAGGGGCTGGCTGGCTTGTCGTCCTTGGAGAGCGCGATCGCGGCGCCCACGCCTCCGGCGATCACGACGGCACCCGCCACCAGCGTTCCAGGCGGCAACGCTCCAGCTCCGAGGCCGGCTTGGCACTGGCCCTCGGGCTTCACGGTCACGACGGAACCCGGAGCCACGTTCTCTATGCAGCCGTTCTCATAGATGATCGCGGCCGAACCGTTGGCCCGCGTCATGATCTGGGTCCCTGTCGACACGGGCGTGCCGGTGCCGACAGACCGGTATCCGCTCCCCGTGTTGGCGAGGACACTGCCCTCGACCGATTGCAGCGTCGCGCCGACCGCTGGGGTCAGCATGCAAACGCTCATGCTCAAGGCTGCCAAGAAATATCTGCTCATCGGACGCTACCCCACACAAAGCGACTGACCATACGGCCGATGGTCTAGCACAGGCAGACCGTGGAGCGTAGTCCTGCGCACGGCCTTCGCGCACCGGACGACTCGATAGTGGTCAAACCGCAACAGTCCAGAGCGATCATTGGGATGTCGCGTTCCATCCTCATATTGCGAACAAGATTGGACATCATTGCTCACCATGAGTACTGCGTCTCTCATCGACCTGCGTCAGCGTAGCCCCATGATCGATCTGCATTGCCATATTCTTCCCGGCATCGACGACGGAGCGCTGGATCTCGCAACGTCGCTCGCGATGGCCGAGGCGTTTGTCGCGCAGGGCGTACGCGTGGTCGCGTGCACGCCGCACATCCTGCCGGGCCTCTACCACAACACGGGGCCCGGCATCCGCGCCGCCGTCGCCTCACTCCAGGCCGAGCTGGACCGGGTCGGTCTCCCGCTCCAACTCACCACGGGCGCCGATGTTCATATCGCACCGGGGCTCGTCGCCGGCCTGAGATCGGGCCAGATCCTGTCGCTGGGCGACAGCCGCTACGTGCTCATCGAGCCTCCGCATCACGTGCTGCCGGCGCGGTTCGACGAGACGCTGTTCGACCTCATGCTTGCGGGCTTCATTCCGATCATCACGCATCCCGAGCGCCTGTCCTGGCTCGGCGCTCACTATGGCCTCATCCAGAAGCTTGCTTCGCACGGCGTCTGGATGCAGATCACGGCCGGTTCACTCTCTGGCAAGTTCGGCAAGACCGCGCTAAACTCGGCGCGCCGCATGCTGGACGAAGGGATCGTCCACATCGTGGCGACGGACGCGCACGACATGGGACGGCGGCGGCCGGATCTTTCTGAGGCTCGGGATACGCTCGCCCGTCTCGTCGGACCGGACGAGGCGGAGGCTCTTGTTGCAGGACGGCCGCTCGGCATTCTGAATAATGCGGCTCCCGACGAATTGTTGGTGCGAGGGGCTGGACGGTCCGGAGACAAGGGCGCTATGTCGGGCGATATGGTTCCGGCTTCGCGGGGTGGAGTAGGCGATGCGGACGGGCAAGTTGAGTATGGCGTGGGTGGTCCTCTGTCTCGTATTCGCAGGCGGCTGTTCGGGTTCCTCCAATGACGGACTGAGAGCGACTCTCTCGGGCACTGGCATCGAGCCGGAGGCTGGAACTTTCAGTGAGGTCGAACCCAAGCGGCGCGATTCCGGCGGGCGGCTAGGCGGCGGGTCGGCTGCGGTGGCCGCGTCGACGTTGACGGCGGGTGCTACCCCCGGTGCGGGCAGCTACAAGATCGGACCTCAGGACGTTCTCGATATCTCGGTGTTCAAGGTGCCTGAGCTGTCCAAGAGCGTTCAGGTCGCAGAGACCGGGACCGTCAATCTGGCGCTCGTCGGCGACATCGAGGCGTCCGGGCGCACGTCGCAGGATATCGAGCGCGAACTCGTGAAGCGTCTCGGCACCAAGTATCTGCGCAATCCGCAGGTCACCGTCTTCGTCAAGGAATACAACAGCCAGCGGATCACCGTCGAAGGCGCGGTGAAGAAGCCGGGTGTTTTCCCCTATCGAGGTCGCGCGACGCTGCTGCAGGCGATCGCCATGGCGGAGGGCCTCGACGCGATCTCCGATACGAACGTGGTCGTGTTCCGTAGCCAGGGCGGCAAGCGCGCCGCCGCCAAGTTCGACCTCGCGCAGATCCGGACGGGACGGCTCAACGATCCGGCGATCGAGTCGGGCGACGTCGTAGTCGTCGAGACGAGCGCGATGAAAGAGACGTTCCAGAACATCCTCAAGGCCATTCCGATCGCAGGCGTTTTCGCGTTGCTCTGACGCGGTCAGGCAGATCGCCAATTCCGGCCGCAGTCCCTCGCGGACGGACCGAGGAGCAGTCATGAACGACAGTCCGAGTTCCGCTCATGGCAGTCTGCCGGTTCCGAGGCGGCCGACCGCACCGCAAGGCGTCGAGCCAGCGGCGACGCCGTTGGGCCGGGCAGCTTATGGTGGACCGGGGCCCTATGGCGCGCCCCCGGAACCCGAGGGCGATCTTCGCACGGCCCTGCTCGGCTATCTCCGGATCGTCACCAAGCGGCGCTGGCTGTTGCTCGGCGTGGCCTTGGCCGTGCTGGCGGTTGGTCTGGCGCGGACCTTGATGGAAACGCCGCTCTATGCCGCGGCGGTCCGGATCCAGATCGATCGGCAGGCTGCGAAGATCGTCGACAGCGGGGGCGTCCAGCCCGTCGAGCCCGGCGACACGGAGAGCCTTCGGACGCAGTACGAGATCCTTCGCAGCCGCTCGCTGGCGGAACGCGTCGCGTCCGCCGTCAAGGCCGGCGAAGACGCGGATCTCTTCAAACCGCGCTCGTTCTCGCTGGTCGGGGCTTTGCGGTCTCTCGTGACGCCAAGCCAGGAGCCTGGGGCGCCCCCCCCCACGGCAGCGACGCGGGAGGCAGCCGCGGTGGGGATCATCACCAACAATGTCGCCATCCGGCCGGTGCCGGGCTCGCGACTGGTCGATATCGTCTACACCGATACGTCACCGGCGCGGGCAGCGCGCATCGCGAACGCGTTCGCGCAGGCCTACATCAGCCAGACCATCGACAAGCGCTTCCAGGCGAACGCCTACGCAAAGACGTTCCTCGACGACCAGTCGCAGCAACTGCAGATCAGGCTGCAGGACTCGGAGCGGGCGCTCCTGCAGTTCTCCGAAGACAAGCAGATCATCATCCTGAGCGAGAAATCGACGATCGCGGAGGCCAACCTCGCCGCCGCGAACGGTGCGCTTAGCAATCTCATCGCCGAACGCATTCGCAACGAGCAGATCTGGCGTCAGGTCGAGGGCACGAGCGGGATCGAGTTGCCGCAGTTCCTGACGAATGCCGTCGTGCAAGGGCTCCGGGCGTCGCGCAAGACGCTCGAGACGGAGTACCAGGAGAAGCTCGAGACGTTCAAGCCGTCCTACCCGGCCATGGTCGAAATCACGACGAAGCTGCGCGAGATCGATCGGCAGCTGGCGACGGAGGTGCGCACGATCAAGGCCTCGCTCAAGGGGGCTTACGAATCCTCGCGGCGCCAGGAGGAGGAAACCAAGGCACAGATCGAACAGCTCAGAGGCGAGGTGCTCGATCTGCAGCGCAATCTGATCCAGTACAACATCCTGAAGCGCGAGGTGGACACCAACCGCTCGCTCTACAACGGCCTCCTGCAGCGGCTGAAGGAGGTCGAGGTCGCGGGCGGCGTCGGCACCAACAACGTGTTCGTCGTCGACCGGGCGCAGACACCGGCCGTGCCGAGTTCACCCAACCTGATGCGCGCCATTCTGCTCAGTCTGGCGCTGGGCCTCGGGGCGGGCTTCAGTCTCGCCTATGTGCTCGAGTCGCTCGACGATAGTGTGCAGACGCTCGAACAGCTCGAGCAGGCAACCGGTCTCGCCACGCTCGGCGTGATCCCCAAGGTCGGCGCAGATTCGACGCCCGAGGCCGAGGTGCGCGATCCCCGGTCCGCGCTGTCGGAAGCCTATCGCTCGCTGTCGACGTCGCTGCAGTTCTCGACCGATCAGGGCCTGCCGCGGACCCTGCTGCTGACAAGCGCTGGGCCGGGCGAAGGCAAGTCGATGTCGGCTGTCGCGATCAGCCGTCATTTCGCGACGATGGGCCTCAAGGTCCTCTTGGTCGATGCGGACCTGCGCAATCCCTCGCTGCACACCAAGTTGCAGCTCCCCAACGGCACCGGGCTCAGCAACTACCTGACGGGGGCGTGCAGTCCACCCGACGCGATGATTGCGACCGATGTCGTCAATCTCGCCTTCATGCCGACTGGCCCATTGCCGCCGAACGCTGCCGATCTGCTGTCCAGCCCGCGACTGCACTCGCTGTTGACGGTGGGCCTCGAGGTCTTCGATCTCATCGTGGTGGACGGGCCACCCGTGATGGGGTTGGCGGACGCGCAACTTCTCTCAAGCGCGGCATCGGCCACGGTATTCGTCGTCGGCGCAGGACAGGCGCGCATGAGCGCCGTTCGAGGTGCGTTGAAACGGATGGAGCTTGCCCGGGCACCGCTCATCGGCGCCGTGCTGACCAAATACGACGCGAAAGCCGCAGGATATGGGTACGGGTACGGCTACGGCGACTACGCCTATCAGTACGGCAAGAGTGTCGCCGCCGGGGATCGCGGCGCTGCTCTCGCCGACAAGACGGCCTCTCGCTGATGGAGGCGTTCGAGGCTCTCCGGGAGGCGATTGCGCTCAGGCAGGTGCCGTCGCGGGTGCGGACCATGCGCGGTGCGGCGTTGCCAGAGGGGGTGGTGCTCGTGCTGCGGATCGCCTGCGACGACGGGGACGCGGTGGCGGCGGCG
>JBGSJD010000646.1:0-20074 GCA_041742195.1 Hyphomicrobiaceae bacterium | reverse complement strand
GCCAAGCAGCACCAGAAGCGCTGCCGCAATGAGCGTCGCTGCCGGTTCGCCCGTCGCTCGGGAGAGGATCGCTGGCAATGTGGGACTCCCGACCGCGGAGAAGTCCACATGACCGACGCCGATCAGCAGCCCGCGCACAGGGGCGAGCAGGCCGGCCGTGAAGGCAAATGCGACGATCCCGACGAGGATCGCCGACGTGAACGCCCGGAGGTCGCCGCCACCGGCCCGAATGAGCAGACCGAAGCTGCAGGTGCCGACATACGTCATGCCGAGCCCGAAGATCAGGCCCCCAAGAATGGTCCCGAGGAGGTGGACGCGAGGCGCCAGCACCGACGCCGTCCCGAGGTCGATGGCGCCGTAGGCGGCGAGGGCCATCGTCATGCAGCCGGCCACGGCGATGGCCAGACCCCAAGCCTTGGCGCCGCGCAGATCGTGGCCGAGCAGGGCATCCTCGATGGCGCTCATGGAGCAGACACGGCCGAAGCGTGCGAAGCCGCCGGCCAGCGCGCCGCAGAGCAATCCACCCCAGATGCTGAAATCCAGATCCATGACGCCGTGGTAAAAAGCTGAGCGGGCGGTCGCGGCGGCTATTCGCTGCGACAGAACTTCTCGTAGACGGCCTTGATGAAGTCGCGGGTCTCATCATCGGCGAGGCTGTAGTAGACGACACGACCATCGCGGCGCGCCTCGACAAGCCCTTCGTGGCGCAGCCGCGCGAGTTGCTGAGACACTGTCGCCTGGCTGAGCGCAAGCAGACCCTCGATCTCCGTCACCGAGCGTTCCCGCTCGCTCAGGAGGCAAAGGATCACCAACCGGTTCTCGTGGGCGAGCGCCTTCAGGAAGTCACTCGCCCGGCGGGCCCGGCGCATCAGCGCCTGCAGATTGGGCGAGGCTTCGCCCGCAGTGGCCAGAGCCGTCTCCACCTCGTTGGACATGGTCGTGCTCACGGCCGTCCCTCCTGTCGCGCGGCGAGTGTCGTTCGTCCGGGCGCGCCCTCCTTGGACGGGACGATCCGGACGTCGCGAGGTTTGGGGGCCTCGCTCGGCAGCTTCGCCAGGAGCTGCCCCAGCATACCCCAGAAGAAGTCGGCGCCCGGATACCCGGTGATGCGGCCGATCTCGGCGTCGCCTTCGATCAGAATGAATGTCGGCGTGGCGGTGACGGGCGAGCGCAGGCGAACGCCACTGGTGCGGGCGTTCGATACATGCAGGCGGCGAAGTGGCGCGCGGCGACCCTCGTCGGACTTCGGATAGCCGACGCCCACCTCGCGGTGCCAGCGGACACACCACGGACAACCGGGCTCCTCGAACATGAGAAGCTCGGCCGCCCGGGAGGTTCCGAGGCCTGCCGCCGCGACCGCCATCCACGCCAGCGCCACCGCGACCGCGCGCCGCCAATACGCAACGGGGCCGGCTCGTGACACTGACCGTGGCGTGACGGGATAGCGGCGCATGGCGGCTCATGCCTTACTTGTTGACGGGGCTCTCGGGATCGAACAGCAGCGCGACCAGATCCTTCATCTGCTGCTCGGACAGGTGCTTGCTATGGCCGAGACGCGGCATGTTCGAGCACGGAAAGACGGCCTGGGCGTTGTAGATCTTGATGTAGGCCGCCTTGGCGTCCTCGTCCTTGTACTTCCGGATCTTGCCGTACTCGACGAGCGACGGTCCCATGGTGCCGAAGCTGACTTCCTTCTTCGACACTTGATGGCAGGCGTAGCAGTTGCCACCGACCTCACGCTTGGGGTTGTCGGTATGGCGGCCGCCGTAGCCGCTCTGGGCGATCTTCTCGCCGGACTTCCAGTCACCGAGGAACTTGCCGTCGGCGGGTAGCACGACGTTCTTTTCCTCACGCTCGCTGATCGCCTTGGCGACGTCCGCGGGCGGCGCGTTGCGATAAAGCGAGCAAGCCTTCTGGGTCTCGTCCTGGACGATCTTCTCCTGCCAGGCCGCAGGGGCGTGGCCGAAGATGCCGTTCACGGCCTTCTCGACGACGGCCGGGTCGACCTTGGTCGATTGCGCGGCGGCGGGGAGGGCAAACGCTGCGACGACGAACAGGGCGGACGCAGCGGATCTCATCAACGTGTTCATGGGCTCTCCTCCGCTCAGCGCTTGATCGACGGGACTTGGATCTCGCCGCCGTCTGCGTTCTTCTGCAGATAGACCGTGAGCGCCGTAATGCCGTCCGAGCCATAGGCGGCGTCGGGCCAGCGCATCTGCCAGTAGCAGTCCCACAGGCGATGCTGCATCGTGCGAACCTGGCTCTGGGACACGCGATAGGTCGGCCAGGTTCCCATGGTGGCCTGGGCCGCCTTGCCTGGCTTGCTCAGAACCGGCAATCCCTGAAGCCTGATGCGCTGGCCCTCGGCCTCATGGCACGTCGCGCACGAGAAATCCCACTGACCGCCGCGACGGTAGAAGAGCGCCTCGCCCAGAGCTGCCATCTCTTTTTCTTTGGCATGGCTCTGCTGGGACTGGATCTTCATGCCCGACGACTTGTTCGCGATGAACGCGACGAGGTCCTGCATATCCGAAGTGACGCCGGGCTTGCCGAACTTCCGCTTCACGATGTCCTTGGTGTCGAGGCCCTGGATCTTCTCCATGCACCACAGCAGGCGCTGCTCGAGATCCAGCACGCGATCCGCATCGGCGAAGTAGCGCGGCAGCTTGGCGAAAGCGCCCTCGAGCTTGCCCGGGCCTTCGCCCAGGTCACACGTCTCGAGCGAAACCTTCTTCTCGCCACGAGCCAGCTTCCAGAGGGCCTCGCCGCGATCGACGAAGAGGAATGCCGGGTTGGAGAATGGGTCCGAGAGCATCTCGCGATAGCGCTCGATCTCCTTTTCGGTCGCGTCCTGGGCATGCGCGGCTGGTGCCACGACCCAGAGGATGCCGATGGCGATCGCCATCAGGCTCAGTAATCTGCTCGTTCGCAAAACAAGCCTCCCTCGAAACTTGGGCGCGCCCCGTGTCATTTCCACGCACGAGGGTCGCAGCGGTTGACGCTTCTTCATAAGGCTTGCCGATCAGCCATTGCAAGATAATATCGACATATGCTAATTCGACTATGTATTAACACAGGCGTCGCCAAGAGCGCCCCGGTTTGGCTCCCTAGCGGCCGACCACAGAGGAGGACAACGTGACGGATCAATCGCACGGCGCCACGCGGCGCGCTTTTCTCGGAACAGTCGCTGGCGGCATCGCGTTGTCGGTGCTTCCCGGCGTGTCTTTCGCCGATGAAGCCATGGTGGCGGCCGAGATCAAGAAGATCGCCGGGGACAAGCCGATCAAGGACGGCAAGATCAAGCTCGACCTGCCGTCGATCGCGGAGAACGGCCTCGTCGTGCCGCTCGCCTTCGAGGTCGAGAGCCCGATGACGGCGGCCGACTACGTCAAGGCCGTGCACTTCTTCGCCGATGGCAATCCGAGCCCGCTTCTTGCGTCGTTCGCGTTCACGCCGATGGCGCCGAAGGCCGCAGCCGCCATTCGCATCCGGCTTGCCAAGACGCAGAACATCATCGCCATCGCGGAGATGTCCAACGGCGATTTCTATCGGGCCGTAAAGGAAGTGAAGGTGACGATCGGTGGCTGCGGCGGCTGACGCCGTTCGACACCACTGATCGACGTGGTGGCCGCGCCTCTATGGCCTGCCCGTCGCTCGTTTCGCTTCTGCGCCCCGAACACCAGGACATTCGACAATGAGCACACCCACCCCCCGCGTCCGCATGCCATCGACCGCCAAGGCCGGCGACGTCATCGAAGTGAAAACACTGATCTCGCACGAGATGGAAAGCGGCCAGCGCAAGGACGCGGCCGGCAAGGTCATCCCGCGCAAGATCATCAAGCAGTTCGTCGCGAGCTTCAACGGCAAGGAGATCATGCGCGCCGACTGGCACCCGGCGATCTCGGCCAATCCCTATCAGTCGTTCTTCGTTCGCGTCACCGAGAGCGGGACGTTCCTGTTCCAGTGGATCGACGACGACGGCTCCGTCTACAAATCCGAGCAGAAGATCACGGTGGGCTGACGCCCAACGCCGATCTCCGATCAAGTCCGACACCCTCCCGGCGGCTGACGTCGCCGGGTGCAGGTCCGTGCATCCCGAATTTGCAGGCTCGTCATGATCTCACGGCGCGAGTTTCTCACCGCGGCAGCCGCCGCTTCGGTTCTCGGAGGCAGCTCCGCGGGCTGGCTCGGACGGCTCGCCGCCCAGCAGAGGCTCACGCAGAACGACCTCTTGCGCTTCGAGCCGCTCGGTAATGTCACGATCGTCCATCTGACCGATATCCATGCGCAAGCGGTCCCGCTGTATTTCCGCGAGCCGTCGATCAACATCGGTGTCGGCGATGCCAAGGGCCGGGTGCCGCATCTGACGGGCGCGGACTTCCGGAAGCACTTCAAGATCGCGGACAAATCCGCCGAGGCCTACGCGCTGACGCACGACGATTTCGCGTCACTGGCCCGCAGCTACGGTCGCATGGGTGGCCTCGACCGCGTCGCGACCATCATCAAGGCGATCCGGGCCGAGCGGGGGGCAAACATGCTGCTCCTCGACGGCGGCGACACGTGGACCAACAGCTGGACGTCGCTCCAGACGAAGGGCCAGGACATGGTCGACATCATGGCTCTGCTCAAGCCGGACGCCATGACCGGTCATTGGGAGTTCACGCTCGGCGACACCCGCGTGAAGGAACTGACCGACAAGCTCGGCTTTCCCTTCCTCGCCCAGAACATCCGCGACACCGAGTTCGAGGACCGGGTGTTTCCGGCGCAGAAGATGTTCGAGCGCGGCGGGGTCAAGGTTGCCGTCATCGGCCAGGCCTTCCCGTTCACGCCGATCGCCAATCCGCGCTGGATGGTACCGAAGTGGACCTTCGGCATCCGTGAGGCGGAACTGCAGAAGGAAGTCGACGACGCCCGCGCGGCCGGGGCGGGGCTGGTCGTGCTGCTCTCGCACAACGGCTTCGACGTCGACGTCAAGGTGGCGCAGGTCGTGAAGGGGATCGACGTCATTCTCTCGGGGCACACACACGATGCCGTGCCCGAGCCGACACGGATCGGCAAGACGCTCATCATCGCGACGGGCTCGAACGGAAAATTCGTCTCGCGGCTCGATCTCGACGTGCAGGGTGGCGAAATCAAGGGCTTCCGCTATCGTCTCATTCCGGTGTTCTCGGATGCCATCACGGGTGATCCGGAGACGGCGGCGCTGATCGAGAAGACGCGCGCGCCCTATCAGGCGCAACTCTCGAAAGTACTCGGCAAGACCGAGACGCTGCTCTACCGGCGCGGCAACTTCAACGGCACGCTCGATGACGTCATCTGCGACGGCATTCTCGAACAGCGTGACGCCGAGATCGCGCTCTCGCCGGGCATCCGGTGGGGCACCAGCCTGCTTCCGGGCCAGGACATCACGTTCGAGGACATCGCCGACAGCACGGCCATGACCTACCCGAACTGCTACCGGATGAACATGAACGGCGCGCGCCTCAAGGAGGTGCTCGAGGACGTTGCCGACAACCTCTTCAATCCCGATCCGTTCTACCAGCAGGGCGGCGACATGGTGCGCACGGGCGGCCTCAGCTTCACGTGCGACGTGTCGAAGCCGATCGGGCAGCGGATCTCGGACATGACGCTGCTGCGCACGGGCCAGAAGCTCGACGCTGGGCGCGACTACGTCGTCGCCGGGTGGGCCAGCATCAATCAGGGCACCGAGGGTCCGCCGATCTGGGACGTCGTTGCAAAGCACATCGAGGGCAAGAAGGTGGTGGCGCCGTCCGGCGGCAGCGCCGTGAAGATCACCGGCCTTTGAGCCGAGACGCGGCGGGCGAACCGCCAGCGAGAGATTTCGAAGGGAGTGCGCTCATATGACAGACGAAACCGACAGGAAGCCCGCTCAGGGCGTGTCGACGAACCGGCGGCGGTTCCTCACTGGAACACTCGCGGGCGGGACAGCCATTGCCGCTTCGGGGGGCGAGGCGTTGGCGCAGCGGAAGCGCAAGCCGCTCGGGCCCAATCCCGACAATCAGCCGCCGAACGTGCCGGACTGGTCGAAGGTTCTCGGCGATGGCGTTGCGGCCCACCCTTACGGCAAGCCTTCGAAGTTCGAGGCGCACGTGGTGCGTCGCGACGTCGAGTGGCTCACGGCGTCGCGTGAAAGTTCGATCAACTTCACGCCGCTGCACGAACTCGACGGCATCATCACGCCGAACGGCCTTTGCTTCGAGCGCCATCACGGCGGCGCCGCGGTCGTCAGCCCGTTCGATCACCGGCTCATCATCCATGGACTCGTCGAGAAGCCGCTCATCTTCTCGATGGACGACATCAAGCGCTTTCCGCGCACGAACCGCGTGCATTTCCTCGAGTGCGCCGCGAACTCGGGCATGGAGTGGCGCGGGGCGCAGCTCAACGGCTGCCAGTTCACGCACGGCATGATCCACAACGTCATGTACACGGGCGTGCTCCTGAAGGACCTGCTCAACGAGGCGGGCGTGAAGCCCAACGGCAAATGGTTGCAGGTCGAAGGCGCTGATTCGTCGGGTATGAACCGATCGCTTCCGATCGAGAAGGCACTCGACGACTGCCTGATCGCCTTCAAGATGAACGGCGAGGCACTGCGCACGGAGCAGGGTTATCCGTTGCGGCTCGTGGTGCCGGGTTGGGAAGGGAACCTCTGGGTCAAGTGGATCCGCCGCATCGAAGTCGGCGACAAGCCGTGGTTCGCGCGCGAGGAAACGTCGAAGTACACCGACCTCATGAGCGACGGCCGCTCGCGGCGCTATACGTTCGTGATGGATGCCAAGTCGGTCGTCACCAACCCGTCGCCGCAAGCGCCGTTCAAGGTCAAGGGCCGCAACGTGCTGACCGGCGTCGCGTGGTCGGGCCGCGGGCACATCACGCGCGTCGACGTCACGCTCGATGGCGGCAGGAACTGGCGTGAGGCGCGCATCGATGGCCCGGTGCTCGACCGCTCGATGACGCGGTTCTACGTGGACTTCGACTGGGCTGGAAACGAGCTGATGATCCAGTCGCGGGCGCACGATTCCACGGGCTACGTGCAGCCGACGAAACAGGAATTGCGCGCGGTCCGCGGCGTGAACAACATCTACCACAACAACGGCATCCAGACCTGGCTCGTCCGGGCGAACGGGGAGACAGAGAATGTCGAGATCTCTTAAAGTCGTTCTCGCGGCTGCCCTCGTGGCTGCGCCGCTCGCGACGGCGATCGCTGGAAAGCTCGGTCTCGGACGTGAGGCGACGCCCGAGGAGATCAAGGCCTGGGACATCGATATCCGTCCGGACGGGCACGGGCTGCCGCCGGGCAAGGGGTCGGTGAAGCAGGGCGAGGAAATCTTCCAGGCGCAGTGCGCCACGTGTCATGGCGAATTCGGCGAGGGCAAGGACCGGTGGCCGGTGCTCGCCGGCGGCCTCGGGTCGCTCAAGCACGACCGGCCGGAGAAGACGATCGGCTCGTTCTGGCCCGAGGCGTCGACGGTGTTCGACTACATCAAGCGGGCGATGCCGTTCGGCAATGCCCAGTCGCTCACCGACAACGAAATCTACGCGCTGACGGCCTACATCCTGCACCTCAACGACGTGATCAAGGATACGAACTTCGAGCTGGGGCAGAGCAACTTCCAGACCATCAAGCTGCCGAACAAGGATGGCTTCTACGACGACGATCGCGAGGTTTCCGAGAAACACTTCTGGAACCGGAAGGTCTGCATGAAGGACTGCAAGCCCGACGCGAAGGTGACGGGCCGGGCACAGGTGCTCGACGTGACGCCTGACGGCAAGTCCGGACCGAAGGTGGATTGAGATGGGCCAGCAGCGCCGGTTGCGGGCGATCCGACGGCTCGTTCTGGCCAGCGCTGCCGTGCTTTCGCCGTTAGCCGCTGGCGTGGAACCGGCGGCGGCGGCCGATCCGGCGTTCGGCGAATATCTCTCGTCGGAATGCGTCACGTGTCATCGTGCCGACGGGCAGGACAAGGGTATCCCGCCGATCGTGGGCTGGCCGGCCGACCAGTTCATCGCCGTGCTGCAGTCGTACAAGACCAAAGATCGCGCGAACCCGGTCATGCAGACGATTGCGGGCCGGCTCAGCGACGACGAGATGGCCGCGCTGGCTGCCTACTACGCCAATCTGAAGCCGGCCAACTAGGAGCGATATGCCACATCCGAAGGCGGCCGTTCCTCCGCATTCACGTCGCGGCGCGAGCGGCATCCGGATCGGCGGCGCGACGTGGAACGGGCTGCTCGCTGGCCCCTTGCGATGCGCACCTACTTTGCTTTTACCCCGACCTATCGCCGACCCTTCCACGTGCTAAGCAAAAAATCGAAACAACCCGACTGGAGGAAACACATGAAGGCGCATCGGAGAGATTTCCTGAAGGGCGCGACGGCCGCTTCCGGCGTCGTGGCGCTCGGGGCGCCGGCGGCGCTCGGTCAGGCCAAGCCAAAGGTGGTCGTGATCGGCGGCGGGCCGGGTGGTGCGACGGCCGCAAAGTACATCGCACGCGACTCGAAGGGTGCGGTCGAGGTGATCCTGGTCGAGCCGGCCAAGCAGTTCGTGACCTGCTTCCACTCGAACCTCTATCTCGGCGGCTTCAAGAGCATGCAGGAGATCACGCACTCCTACGATGTTCTGGCATCGAAGTACGGCGTGAAGCTCGCCCACCAGATGGCGGCCGGCATCGATCGCGACAAGAAGCAGGTGCGTCTCGCCGACGGGGTTACGATCGGCTACGACCGGCTCGTCGTGTCGCCCGGCATCGACCTCAAGTACGACAGCGTGCCGGGCTGGGGCAAAGCCCACGAAGAGACCATGCCGCACGCCTGGAAGGCCGGCCCGCAGACCGCGCTGCTCAAGGCGAGGCTCGACGCCGTGCCGGACGGTGGCGTCATCGTAATGATCGCGCCGCCCAATCCCTATCGCTGCCCGCCCGGTCCCTACGAGCGCGTCTCGATGATGGCGCATGTGCTCAAGAAGGCCGGCAAGACGAAGGCGAAGATCGTCGTCATCGATCCGAAGAAGACGTTCTCCAAGCAAGGCCTCTTCCAGGAGGGCTGGGAGCGGCACTATCCCGGCATGGTCGAATGGATGGCGCCGGATATCCATTCCGGTCTCAAGTCCGTCGATCCCGCGACGAACACCGTCGAGACGGGCTTCGAAACCTACAAGAACTGCGCGCTGGTCAACGTCATTCCGGCGCAGACCGCCGGCAAGATCGCCCTCGACGCAGGTCTCGCGAACGCCTCGGGCTTCTGCCCGATCGATCCCGCGAACATGCGTTCGGCCACGGACGCCAACATCTACGTGCTCGGCGATTCCTCGATCGCCGGCGACATGCCGAAGTCCGGGTTCTCGGCGAACAGCCAGGCCAAGGTGGCCGCACTGATGATCCGCGGTGAACTCACCAAGTCGCCGACGTTCCCTGCGCGCTATGCCAACACCTGCTGGTCGCTGATCGACACCGACGACACGGTCAAGGTGGGCGGTCGCTACGAAGCGAAGGACGGCAAGATCGCCGCCGTGGAGACGTTCGTCTCGAAGACCGGCGAGACGCCGCAACTCCGCAAGGAAACTCAGGCCGAGAACATGGGCTGGTACTCGGGCATCACCGCCGACATGTTCAGCTGATCGAGACCGTCCCACTGGCTCGGACGTCTCAATATCCACACGGAGGCCACATCATGCGGCGACGTCGGGGCGCACTTCCACTCCAACCGAGCCGCCGCCTGATCCTGGCCGGTGGCTCGGCACTGATCGTCGGAGCCATGTCTGGCCTCGGCGGTCGCGCCGTGCTGGCGGCATCGGCAATCCACACGACGAAGGTCGGCGAGGCCGAGCTGACCGTGATCTCCGACGGCACGTTCACGCTGCCGCAATCGCTGCTGCTGCCCGGCGTCGATCAAGCGGCACTCGACGCCTTGCTCAAGACGCACGGGGCGACGGCCGACTTCACCGTCCAGACCAACGTCTGCGTCGTGCGTCTCGGATCGACGGTTGCGCTGATCGACACCGGGGCCGGGCCGGATTTCATGCCGACGCTCGGCCGGTTCGGAGATCGGCTGGGGGAGGCCGGAATCGCGCCCGACAGCATCACCCACGTCATCTTCACGCATGCCCACGCCGACCATTTCTGGGGCGTACTCGATCCGTTCGGCGACACGTCCCTCTGGCCGAAGGCGAAGCACGTCATGGCGCTCGCTGAACGCGACTTCTGGCTCACGCCCGATGCGGCCGACAAGGTTCCCGAGTTCCAGAAAAGCATGGCCGTCGGCATCACGCGCCGGCTCAAGGCGCTGGGCGATGTGATCACGACCGCGAAGCCCGGCGATGAAATCGTGGCGGGGATTTCGCTCGTCGCAACGCCGGGCCACACGCCGGGGCACGTGTCGGTGGCCATTCGATCCGGATCGGAGGAGTGCCTTATCCTCGGCGACGCGCTCACCCATCCAGCCATTTCGTTTGGCGCACCCGGATGGCGTTGGGGCTCGGACATCGATTGGGAGCAGGCCGCGTCGACGCGCGCGCGGGTGCTCGAGGATGCCGCCCAACGAAAGCTCGCTCTCCTTGGCTATCACCTGCCGTGGCCGGGGCTCGGCCGCGCGGAGAAGGCCGGCAGCGCCTATCGCTTCGTGCAGGAGGCGGGCAAGTGACGGGCGTCGGCGTTCGCGCGGCTCTGATGACGCTCGGCGTCGCACTTCTGCTGACGGGGGCGATGGTTTCGCACGCCGAGGCGCGCGATGTGCCCCGCGAGAAGCAGACGCGGCTCGGGCTTCTCGTCACGGCGACAGAGGCCGCCACACTCCTCGCTGCGACGCCGCCGGGACGCGCGCTCTTCATCGATATCCGGACGCGCGGCGAAGTCGAGTACGTCGGGCATCCGACCGGGATCGATGGGCACGTGCCCTATGCGGAACTCAGTGAGTTCGGCGACTGGGACGACAAGGCCGGACGCTACAAGGTGGAACTGAACAGCCGGTTCGGGGCCGGCGTGGCGCGGCTCGCCGAGCGCAAAAGCATCGGCAAGGGCGACGTCGTCGTTCTGATCTGCCGCTCCGGCGATCGGTCAGCGCGGGCGGCCAATCTGCTCGCGGACCTCGGCTATACGCGGGTCTTCTCGGTACTCGACGGGTTCGAGGGCGATCTCTCGAAAGAGGGGCGTCGCACAGTCAACGGCTGGCGGAATGCGGGCCTGCCGTGGACCTATCGACTGATGCGCGAGCAGGCGTACAGACCAGCGCCCTGACGGCAGCCGGTGATCGTGCCGGGAGACCAACGGAGCGGACGATTGTCGCCCGCCCCGGCGCGCCATTCATGCGACTATGATGACAGTGTGCACTTGCCGTTGTTGATGACCGTCACGTCGCGCTCCTTCAGGCGGCAGCGGAACGAGACGACCGGGCCGTCGATCCACATGTCGGTCAGGATCGTCTCGCCCGGATAGACGGGTGACGAAAAGCGCACATCGAAGCCGCGGATGCGGGTGTGATCGTACTTCGCGACTTCCTTCAGGATCGTGCGGCAGGCCGTGCCGTAGGTGCAGAGGCCATGCAGGATCGGCACCGGAAAGCCGACACGCTTGGCGAGGTCCGGGTCGGCATGCAGCGGGTTCCGGTCGCCGTTCAGGCGATAGAGGAGCGCCTGATCGAGGCGGGTTTCGGCAGCGGCCGTCAGGTCGGGCTTGCGGCTCGGGATCTCGTGCGGGGCAGGGCCCTGGCCGTTGGGGCCACCGAAGCCGCCGTCGCCGCGCGCAAACGTTGTCGAGAGCAACGTATAGAGCGGGGCGTTGTCGGTCGCGGAGCGGGCGGCGAGTTCGGTGTAGATGACGGCGCCCTTGCCCGGTCCCTTGTCGTAGGCCTCGGTGACGCGGCTATCGACGAGGATCTCGCCTTCGGGTTCGAGCGGCCGGTGCAGGGTCAGCCGCTGCTCGCCGTGCACGACCTTGGTGTAATCGTAGCCGCAGTCCTTCAGCAGCGGGACACGCTGCAGCACCGTTGCCATCGAGGCGACGGTCTTCAGTTTCTGGCGCTCGAACGTATAGGCGAGTTCGGCCTCGTCGTAGGGGTCGCGGCTCATGCCGATGCCGATCGCATAGAGCATGGTCTCGCGGTCGGTGTAGCTGAAGCGGTCGCCCGAGCGCTTCAGCCCCATCAGCTTGTCGTAGTTCAGGGCCATTGAGGGTGTCTCCCGAGTGCGCTGTGATCAATCCAGCTCGATGCCGTCCATGCCGGAGTTCTTGCGAACCTTCGGCAGCATTTCGCGGAAGAGGCGGCCGGCCTCGCGAGGGTCCTCGACCTGGCCCACCTCGGCTCCACGACGCCAGCCTTCGCAAATGGCGATGCGGCCGAAACCCGCCTGGAAGACGCGGCCGGTGATGTCGCTCGCTTCCTCGCTCGCGAGATAGACGACGGTCGGCGACACCCACTTCGGATCACGCTTGGCGATCTCTTCCGGTGTCAGCTCACGGAGCCCCTCGGTCATGCGCGTCTGGGCCGAGGGCGAGAGCGCGTTGACGGTGACGCCGATGCGGCGCAACTCGCGGGCGGCGATCACGGTGAAGGCCGCGATGCCGGCTTTTGCCGCACCGTAGTTGGTCTGGCCGACATTGCCGTAGATGCCCGAGGTGGAGCTGGTGTTGATGATGGCGGCTTTCACCGGACCGCCGATCTCCTTGCTCTTCTCGCGCCAATAGGCGGCGGCGTGGCGCGTCGGCGCGAACGTGCCCTTCAGGTGCACCTGGATCACCGCGTCCCACTCGTCCTCGGTCATGTTGACGAGCATGCGGTCGCGAAGGATACCGGCGTTGTTGATCAGGACATCGAGCTTGCCGAAGTGCTTGACCGTGCTGTCGATGAGGTTCTTGGCACCGGCCCAGCTCGAGACGTCGTCGCCATTCACGATGGCGTCGCCACCTGCCTTCTTGATCTCGGCAACCGTCTGGGCGGCATGACTTTCGTCGCGGCCCGTACCATCCACATTGGCGCCGATGTCGTTGACGACGACCTTGGCGCCTTCCTTGGCCAACAGGAGTGCGTGCTGCCGCCCGAGGCCGCGTCCAGCCCCTGTCACGATCGCTACGCGCCCTTCGCAGAGCCCTGCCATATCGCTTTCCTCCTCATCGTTTCTGATCGGAGGAATAGTGTGCGACGGGCGTCGGGCTTCCGCAACCTCGTCGGTCGGCCGTGGTGGGTGGGCCGATTTCAGTTCTGGACGAGGCGCGCGGTACCCGTGCGACCGTCGTCGCGGCGCCAGTGGACCGTCGCTCCCGTGACCTTCATCCGGTAACAGTGCTTGCGCCCGTCGAGCCACACCTTCCACTGCTGGCAGAGTTCACCGGCAGACACCCACCAGCGGCCTTCGTCGGCCTTCGGTCCGCCGAGGAACTGGCTGGTGACCATGGAGGCCTTGCCCGAGATGGAGCCATTGGCGCGATAGAGGATCGGCAGACTGCCCACCGGCGTGCTGATCACCACGGTTTTGCCAGAGACGGCGCGGCGGAGGTCATCGCCCTGCAGGGTGCCGGGCTCCGCCCCGGCGGCGCCCGAAAGGAGGGCCGCCGCGATGGCCGCCAGTCGTGTGTAGTTGATCACCGAGGTTCCCCGCTCCTGGCCGTGCCCGGGTCATCCCGAGTACCTGCCGTCTGATCTTCGATTCCGGCGGCCGCATGGCCCAGACCGTGGCACGTGCCGACAACTGTCTTTCCGGTGTCGCGTCGGGGGGGCCCACCTGCCGCCGGCGCCACGTGGCGCGACAATGGCCATGGCCACGAAGTAGGCCGTTGCGACGCCGAGAGCGAGCCTCGCAAGGATCGGGCCAGGAAAGCCCGTGACGAGGATCCAGGCCGCCGCGCCGAGGCCGACGGTCATCATGCCGACATTGAGGATCGCGTTCCGCCGGACGCGCAAGGGGTGGATCCAGCGCATGGGCACGAACGCCAGAGCACACAGAAGCGCGGTCAAGAGCATGGCGCCCCAGGGCGGGACCGCGAACGACAGCAGGAAGAACGCGACCAGGTTCCAGACGGCGGGAAAGCCGACGAAGCTGTTGTCGTCGGCCTTACTCTCGGTGTCCGCGAAGTGATAGAGCGAACTCAGCAGGATCGCCGCCGCGAGCCCCCAGCCCAGGTTACCTGGAAGAAAGCCCGCCTTGAGCATCAGGAGTACGGGCACGAAGACGTAGGTCAGATAGTCGACGACGAGGTCGAGCCGCTCGCCGGAGAAGCGTGGCACGGTCGCTTCGATGTCGACCGCCCGGGCCAGGGTGCCGTCCACCGCATCGATCGCCAAGGCAAGAAAGAGCCACCCGAACGCCACCTCGAACCGGGTCTCCAGAGTCGCCTGGAGCGCGAGCAGCGCGCAAAGCGCGCCCGAGGCCGTGAACGCGTGGACGGCCATTCCGGCCGCGCGCTTCCAGTTCACCCTCGGTCGGGGATCGCCTTCGTCGCCCATCGTCTCCCCATCAAACGCGAAAGAGCGCCCGAGGGCGCTCCCATTCGCCAACCGGCGTAGCGACCGCTCAGAAGCGGTGCTTCAGCGAGCCGCGGATCTGAGCATCGTCGAGAGGCGCCGAATCGAGTCGGCGTTCCACGTCGGACTTCTGCTCGTTCACCCCGTAAAGCAGCTCGAGGCCGAAGTCGAACTTCGGAAGCACGCCGAGCTTTCCGAGACCGGGAATCCGCACCTCGACGCCAGACGGCGGCGCACCCACGGACGTCCCCGTGTCACGCAGGTCGAGTGAGGGCGGCGTGGCCTGCACGGCGCCCACTGATGGCGACTGCCCCGCAGCAGTTCCGCCCTTCGTCTCCTGAAACGCGTAGGCAGCGGAGCTGACAACTCCCAGCACGCCCAACGCGAGTATCATCTTCATGCGCTGCATGTTCGCACAATCCCACGGCCTCAACGCCCTCACGCCGATCTGACACATCAATGACGCCAGTCCCGGGGCAACTCAAGTCTCGATCCCCAGCAGTTAAGGCCCGTATAACGTTTGTGCCGCTGCTGTGATCTTTCCGCCATGCGCCCGAACTGCAACAATTGAACTCTCTGGAACAACTGCTTCTACTAAAAGAAAAAGGCCACCCGAAGGTGGCCTTCTCCTTTCGGGACTTGCAGTCGACTTAGAAGTCGATGCGCATACCCATGATGAAGGTCGAGATGTCGCTCGTGCCGCCGAGGCCGCTGTTCAGGTTGCCGGCGTTGCTGCCAGCAGCCGTACCGAAGCCCGTCGCGTCCAGAGACGTGTTCTTGTAGGTCGCGAAGACCTGCATCGCTGCAGCGTCGATGTACTGGTTGACACCGATGCCCCAAGCAGACACCTCGCTCGACGAGCGCTGGGCAGCGTCGGCGCGGTTGTTGTTGTAGCCCTGGTTGGCCGTCAGGAAGGCGAACTGCTCGAGACCGCCCTCAGACTCCGAGTACTCGGCGAAGAGGACCGTGTTGCCGATGCCGAAGAAGTTCTTCGCGACACCGCCAGAGATGTGCCAGAACTGGAGGTCGGGACCAGCGTAAGCCGAGCCAGCCAGACCGTTGTCCTGACGACCGTCGATCTCACGCGTGCCAGCAGCACCCGTCAGGAACAGGCCGGTCGGGACGTGCAGGATAGAGGCCGATCCCTTGAGGTCCGAAGCCGTCACATCGCAAACCGATGCGCAGACCACGGTGTTGTTGCCGCCCGTGAGGCCAGCGCCAGCCACGATGCCACCAGCGACCGGATCCGACGAGTTGAACTCGCTGTTCTCCAGGTAGCCGATGCCGAAGGCCACGCGGACGCCGTTGAACTCACCGGCATAGCGGAGAGCGACGTCCCAGTAGTTGTCCTCAGCGACAGCCGCCTGAACGGTGAAGCCGTGCAGCGACGGGGTCTCGTAGAGGACGTGGTTACGACGGCTGGTGTCCCAACCTTCGTGACCGCGGAGAGCGGCGCCCCAGTTCAGAGCCGTGTTGGCGAACTCACCGTTGTTGCCGCGCAGGACCATGCCGCCGAAGTAAAGCGGAAGGTCAGGCGTGCCAGCAGCCGAGCGTGCGCCGAGGTCGATCAGCACGAGGTTGTCGGTCGCGGTCGAGCCGTGGCCGATCTTGATCATGCCGAGGCGAGCGTGGCGCATCCAGACGGTCGAGTCGCGGAGCGACACGGCGCTGCCGAGGTCGTCGCCACCGTTGCCCTGGTTGACCGAGGCGAGCGAGGCTTCGTGGATGCCGAACTCGTAGAGGAAGCCGGCAGAGACCTCAGGAGAGACCTTGGCCGAACCGCGCAGGCGCCAACGCGAGAAGATGTTGCCGCCGTCCGCGATGTAGGCGTCCGACTGCGAGCCGTCGTCCCAGAACATGACCTGGTGACCGACGAAGCCCGAGATCTGCACGGACACCTTGCGGTTGCCCTTGCGGACCGTGGTTGCCTCGAGCTCAGCGATCCGCTCTTCGAGGTCGGCGCAGCAAGAGCCGCCGAGGTCTGCTGCGATGGCCGTCGAACCCATCAGGGCCGAGGCGACCGCCGCGATTGCGAACTTTGTGGTGGTCTTCATTCTATATCTCTCCAGTTCTCTCTCAAGCAGGAAGCAGCACGCGCAGCCCGGCGCTAGCTTCCGAGTCCCTTCGAGACTGCCCGCACGCGCGTGAAGCGCACGCCGTCTCGGAGGGACGCGTATGACGCTGATAAGCAACGATACAAACGCTGGAGAACGATCTGTACGGGGGCCTCGCATTTGGCGCCGGGCTATGCTTCCTGCGCTTCTGCGACCGGACCTCAGGTTTGACCCTGTTACGCTGACCCGGTTGTTGGACTGGTTCGTCTTATGAACCACCCGTACGACTCGACTGGTGAGTCAGACTTAGTTCAGAGGCGGGGGGTGGGCAAACGTCGTGGCGCGTTGAATAGAAGGAAACGGGCCACTTGTTGCGGGATAGCCACGAAACCGGGCATGTTCCGGGTCTGTTCGCGATAGTCTTAAGAAGGCGTGACCGTCAAAAGTGCCGATTTGGGTGGCGCAGCCGGTCGGAAATCGTGCTTGGGGCGGAGAATCGGGGGACTCGGCAGTGGTTTGCGCCGGTTTACGTGGGCGCAAACGGCGATTCCCATGTGGTGGCCGGTTCCCCGGCGGGAGTTTTCAACGAGAAAGGCCGCCCGAAGGCGGCCTTTCGTAGTTCTGGCATCAGGCGAGGCGAGGATCAGAAGTTGATCCGGGTGCCGACGAGGACCATGCCGAGGTCCTGGACGTTCACCTTCGCATTGTTCTCCGTGTATTCGCCGGAGAAGTTCTTGTAGGTGGCGAACACTTCCATGGCTGCAGCGTCGACGTGCTGCGTGATGCCGATGCCCCACATGGTCGAGTCGCTGTCGGAGACGGTCTCGCGGAGCTGAGTCAGGAAGTCCGAGTTCTCGCCGTACTCGCCGTACAGAACAGTGCGGCCGATGCCGAAGAAGTTCTGTGAGATACCACCGGAGAGGTACCAGAACATGGCGTCGCCGTTCGGGATGCCGTTGATGCTCGTGATCGCGCCGGTGCCGGCGTTTGCGTTCACGCGCTGCAGGTTCTCCCACTCGCGGCGGCCAGCAGCACCCGTCACGAACAGACCGGTCGGGACGTGCAGGACGGACGCAGAGCCCTTGAGCTCCGTCGCCTTGCCCGCGCAGTTCGAGTCACAGATCACGGTCGAGCCGAGGGCTGCGTCGAAGCTGTTGCTGAAGTTACGGGTGTTGAACTCCGTGTCTTCCTGATAGCCGATGCCGCCAGCGAGGCGGAAGCCACCGAACTCACCCGCATACCGCAGGGCGACGTCCCAGTAGTTGTCCTCGGCGACAGCCGCCTGCAGCGTGAAGCCGGCGAGCGTCGGCGTCTGGTACATCACGTGATTACGACGGGCCGTGTCGAAACCGATGCCGCCGGTCTGGATCTGTGCCTGATTGAAGCGCGAGTAGTTGGTCGCACCCGAGAAGGCGAGACGCATCGCACCGACATAGAGCGGGTTGTCCGGCGTCGAGCCAGCACCCTTGCCGCCAAGGTCGATCAGGATGAGGTTGTCCGTCGCCGTCGAGCCGTGGCCGATCTTCACGCGGCCCATCTGGCGATGCTCGAGGTACACGGTCGAGTCGCGGAGGCTGACAGCGCCACCGAGATCGTCGCCGTTGTCCGCCGACGTACGAGCGCAGTTCACCGGGAACGGATTGACCGTGTTGGAGCCCGGAGCAGAGCAAGCTGCCGTCCGATGATCCTGCGTCATCGAGCCAATAGCGTTGTTGTGGATGCCGAACTCGTAGGTGAAGCCGGCCGACACCTGCGGGCTGATCTTGGCCGTGCCGGTAAAGCGGAAGCGCGAGAAGATGTTGCCGCCGTCACCGATGTACGAGTCCGAGCGCACGCCGTCGTCCCAGAACATGACCTGGTGGCCGACGAAGCCCGAAACAGTCAGACGAACCTTGCGGTTGCCCTTGCGGACGGTGGTCGCTTCGAGCTCTGCCACCCGCTCCTCGAGATCCGCACAGCAATCGCCGCCGAGGTCGGCCGCATTGGCGCTGGCGAAAAGGCCGGCAGCGGCGAAGATCGCCACAGCGCTAGCCGACTTGAGTAGTCCCCCATTCATCACTTCGATCTCCTGACTAACGCTACCCCAAGCCACTATTGCACTTGAGCTATGTCGCAAAACTGGGTCGAAACTCACCGTCGAAGACCGATCAGCCTTTCTGCTTGCGATTGCCTGATACGGCCATCGACCTCGTCGGTGTCCTAGACTTACGGAACCCTTAACGGGCTGTTAAGCCTTAACTGCTTCGTCGAGGCCGATCTCACTCGCGGTGTGGCGAATGCACCACGCTCTGCTTTCGACGATTCGAGTCGGCAATTGAGGTTTCACTGTTTTCCTGCGAGCGATGGTGAACTTCAAAGCGCTGAATGTGGCCATTTCTCGGCGCTCCGCAGGCCCTGCCGGGCTGGCTGCCTAAAGACCGGGCAAAGTGGGAGCGTCACGAGGGTCACTCTGGCCCGGCCATTGCCCGCTGGCATTTTCTCTAGATAACTCAGATGCTTTGCATCTTTGGGGACAGGCAGTGTTGCTGCGGCGCATAGCCCGCTCAGCCGGCGGGCCACACCGCTGGACGGTGGGGGCCCATTGGAGGCCACGGGTCGTTGGCAGAGTTTTCCCCAGGCACAGCCCCCTGGTCCACAGCCGGGGCGCGTTCTCGCTCCCGTTTCTCGCGCCTTGGTGGGCGACCAGTGAACGAGCCAGTGAACGAGGACGTGTCGGCCGACGTACTTTGAGCGACACTCTCCACGCGCCGGAGCGACAAGGAACAACGACCATGCCGGACAGAACGGACATTGCCGTGGTGGGCACAGGCCTCGCCGGGCTCGCCTCGGCCCTCGCGATTGCCACCAGGGGCGTGCCGCTGACGCTGTTCGGACCACGACCCGACGCGGCCGTTCGAGCCCGCGATACGCGTTCGACGGCGCTGTTCGGGCCGAGCCTGGCGCTCCTCAAGCGAACTGGCGTCATGGGGCGGCTCCGGGACGCGCCGACAGCGCTCTCCGGGCTCCGGCTGATCGACAGGTCGGGCGGCTGGGTCACGGCGCCGGAGGTCCTGTTCGAAGCGTCCGAGATCGGGATCGCGGCCTTCGGGTGGAATTTCGAGAACGCGACGCTTCTGGCGGCACTCGCCGAGGCGGCGGACGACAGCGCCGGGATTGCGTGGGTGGATGCGAGTGTCGACCGGATCTCGCACGGTGATGGCGTGGTGGTCGTAGCGTCGGACGGCATCGCGCGGACGTTCCGGCTCGTCGTCGGAGCCGATGGGGGGAACTCGACGTGCCGGTCGGCGTCCGGCGTCGTGACCCGGAACTGGAGCTATCCGCAGACGGCGATCGCGACGCGCTTCGCGCACGCGCGGCCACACGACAGCATCTCTACAGAGTTGCATCGGCGCGCGGGGCCGTTGACGACCGTGCCGTTGTCGGGGCGACGGTCGAGCCTCGTGTGGGTGGACCGTCCCGAGATCTCCGCCGGATTGATGACGCTCGACGACGCGGGCTTCGCGGCGGCGCTGGAGCGCGAACTCGGCGGGGCGCTGGGGCCGATTTCCGAC
>JBGSJD010000645.1:0-6439 GCA_041742195.1 Hyphomicrobiaceae bacterium | reverse complement strand
GACGGGGCTGCCGTTTGCGCGGGCGCATCTCGCCATCGATCCGGCGGTGGCGCGGTGCGATGCGGCGGCCCTTGTCGGGGCGCTGAAAGACGGCGTGCCGGCGATCTACGTGATGGATCACATGGTCGGCGTCGGCGAGATCGTGCTCGAACTGGTGCAGCTGCGTGAGGAGGAACTCGCCGTCATTCTGGAGCGGATCGCCGCTCGCGTCGGTCCCGAGGTCAGCTCTTCCGCTTCAGGGTGACGAGCAGAGTGTCGGAAATGTCGAGGAGCGTCGCCCGCGAGCCGGCATCCTCGAGCTTCACGGAGCGGACGGCTTCGAGTGCCTGCTGCAGGGCGCGCTCCTGAAGGGCGAGTGGCGGGTCGCAGGCCATGCGTGTCGAGGCGATGGGTCCGATGGAGAACTTCGCGCCAGCGATCTTGGGGGTAGCGCGCATGCGATTGCAGCCGACGGTCAGCGTCATGGCGCCGTCGCGGGCGACCGTCACCTCGGTCTTGTCCGGGTGCAGGTCGGCGACGCCTTCAATGGTCACGATGTGCCACTTGCCGGCGAGGCTGTCAGTCAGGTCGGCTGCGAGCGTGGCGGCCGATACGAAGCCAACCATGGCGAGCGCCACGGCGATTGTCACGATGCGGGGCATGGCGGAGGCTCCAGGGCTCGGAATGGGGCGTCGGCGCGGCGCAACCGACCGGCTGCTCCGACGTTGCGGATCACGGTGCAACTTCACACCAACTGTGGACACGGGCCGAGAGAGATTCCAAGCGCGAAGTGGCGCGATGTGATGGCTCGGGCGCGGTGGCTCAGGCGATGCGAGGGCGTGGCGTGCGCGCTCCGGTGCCGGCTCGGCCCGGCAATGCGTCGTAGCTGTCGGCAGATGTCGAGCCGTATCCAGGCTGCCCGACCCGCTGTTCGCTTGGTGGGCAGAGCATTAACAAAACAGGCTTATGATCGCGGCGCCAGTTCGTGGAACGCCCTGCTTCGGGAACCCTGCCGTGACGATCGTTCTCTTCCCCCTGCTCGCGGTCCCCATCTTCGTGCTCTTCGCCGTGGGCTTGTATTTTCTGGCCAAACTGGAGGTTCGCATTGCGGGCCGGTCGACGCTTGTGCCGACACTCCTCGTCGGTCTCTTTGCTGGCGCCCTTTTTCTATTCTTTCTCAACGACGGCATGGTTTCCGATCGTCGCGAGGAAACGGTGCGTCGGCTCTTTCATCTGCCGGACGATGTCGCGATCGGGAGGATCTATGGGGGCGAGCGGGATCCCGTCTGCTTCAAGAGGTCGATCCAGCGCCGCGCCTGGGTTCAATTCACGCCTGCCCAATTCCAGAGCTACGTGTCCTCGATCCATGACCGCACGATATGGCGTCCCGTCAGGCCGCCGCACTACGTCGCCGAGAAGAGCGATTTTGAGTATGCCGACGACGCTCTCGTGTGGCGCGAGTTGCCGACGCCGCCCTGGCAGGGCCAACAGCAGCTCGTCTGGAGGATCGCCCAGGCCGATGTCCGTCGAGGCCTGGGGCTCTGCTACGCAATGCGAAGGGCCGATGGGTCGGCCCAAGGGGTCGCGCCTGGCGGCAAGGTCGCCTACGAGGTGACGGCGTGCAATCCGAGGTCGCGCCCCAAGCCGCCCGAGGGTGGTGGTCTCGTGACGGCCGCGCTCGACTTCGACACGCAGCGCCTGAACCTCGCCTATCATTTCGACAGCAAGCCCGAGTATTGCAATAACCGGGTCACCAACTGGCTGAACGACGTGTTGGGGCTCAAGCGGTCGTGACGTAAATCGGGCTCGACCAGGCCTGATGGCCGTCCTCCTGCGTCACACGAACATAGAGGGGGTTGTCCCGGCCGGGCTCGATTTCGAAGGTGTGCGTGTGCGAGCACCGCCATGCTTCGTTCGTGTCGGGCAGACGGAAGAGCCTCAGCCGGCGCCCGAGGCCGCCGAGATCGACGACGGTGTCCTCCTCGCCGATCTCACCCACCGCAAACCGTCGACTGATGTGGTTCGCCGCGATGTCGATCTCGCCCGCGTCGCGTTCCTCGAGCCATAGGTCAAATCCCGAGAAGTTGCCGGTCGTCACGGTGTCGAATTCGAGAACGTCGCCGTTGCTGCCGAGGCGCAACGGTTTGTCGGCATTGAAGTGGTTGATGGCCACGGCACGCGTGAAGCGGTTGGCGATCATCCGTGCGGTGCCGCGCCAGAACGTTTCGCGGCCGCGACCGCGATACTCGGCGCCTTCGAAGAGGACGCGAATGCGACGGCCCAACTGGTCCTTCGCATAGGCCCGGGCGGTCGCCACCGGCGTGGCGCCGTTGAAGAAGGTGAGCCGCTCGATCGGCGCGGAGCCCAAGACGTCCACCGCGAGCGCAACGGTGCCGCCATCGACGCGGACGACATCGCCCATGCGCGCCGATGTCGCCGGAGTTTCCTGTGCAGGTCCGAGTTTCGGGTCGTCGGAGTAAGCGATCGATCCGGCTGGCAACGTGGCCTCGACGTCCAGCAGCAGGCGCGCCCCCGTCGTGCCGTAGGTCCGCCGGCGCCGCAGCGCTTCGAACACCGAGGCGCGGTCGAGCGAGGGCATCGGATAGCAGGTGAGCCCGCCGACAGCGCCGAAGTGCGAGGCGCCGGGATAGGCTGCCCCAGGGCGACCCTTGTGGTCATCGCTGTGGCACACGATGCCGACGCGATGACCGAGCGCGATCGCATCGTGCAGCAGCCACTCGAATGTGCCCCAGCACGAGTGGATCTCGACGGCGCGCTCGATCCGACCGTCGTGCCCCTGCTCGAGATTGGCATAGCGCCCGCCGACATGGGCTATGACGACGGCGTCTTCCCCTTCGAGCGCCTTGAACAGGTGCGTGACGTGATGCACGTCCGTCTCCTGAGGGCTTTTCAGCAGCACGCTGGACGAGCGTCGGATGGTTCGGCCTTCGGTCGAGAAGAAGACGTTTCGGTCGCCGCCGACGCCGGTATTTCCCGACCACTCGTAACCGGGCAAGGCGACCATCTCGCCGGGCTTGTCGTAGGCGGCGGCGAGACGGTTGATCTCGGCCCAGAAGGCGTCGTCGACCTGGAAGTCGTTGGCCTGATGGCCGGTGATGTCGAGGAAGGCCTTGTCGCGCGCAAAAGCGAAGTACTGGGCGGCCGTCCCGGTGCCGACGGTTTCGCCGCTCTGGCCGTGGATGTCGCCCCAGTACGGAAGCTCCTTTGCCTCGGAGACGATCCGCAGCGGGTTCGAGCGACCGATCCGGTTGCCGCTCTCGTCCTCGAGGTCGATCCACAGATCGCCCGGCGTTGTCACCGTCAGCGCATCGACGGTGACTGGGCCTTTGCCCGATTTCAGCAGGATGCTCTCGGGCAGGCCGGCTATCGGCCGGGTCGGCTTCAGCAGGATGCGGCGGTCGGCCTTGTCGGTGACGTTGCCCCAGCGATCCTCGGCAATGAGTGCCAAGCGGAAGGGCTGACCCACGCGGCGTAGCGTCGGCACGATGGCCTTGAAGCGAACGGCGCGCCCCGGTACCAGCGTCACGGTGGGGCCTACCGGAAGTTCGACGAACTCATAGGTCGCGAACGCATCGACGAAGGTCTTGAACGGGAAGTTCACTTCGGCGGCGGTCTGCAGACGGTAGCCGGGTGAGCCCTTGCGGCGGTCGCCGAGGCGGATGGTGATGGTGTCGCCGGGGGCGATGTAACCCTTCGAGACACGCACCAGCAGCGTCGGCGCCCACGGTCTGATGTTGGCGCGCGAAAAGCCGAGTGTGAGGCCGGCGCCATTGCTGGTCTCGGCGGTCGTGTAGTTCGGCGCTTTCGGGTCGGTGAACTGGGGTGCACTCGAATCCGATGCCGAGCGCCAGGAGATTTTCACCCCGCCGGTATCGTCCAATCCGAAGGCGCCGGCCGTGTAGGTGATCACCACTTCCTGAAACGAACCGGCATCCACGGGCTCGCTCGGGGAAATCGTGGCCGATCCGATCCGGTCTTGCTGGTAGGTGGAAAACGGCATGAAAGCCCGCCTGTGGTTCTGCTGGTTCGTGGGATCGTGATCGCGGGGACGATCATGACCGGTTTCGCGCGGGGCAGACAAGCTCCCGTCGCGTTTCAAGCGCCGACCTGCTCAGCCCAATCGGCTCAAATCAGTCCCAGTTCGGCGAGTTCGCGGCGGAGCTTGGGGGGCATGGCGGCGACGTCGTCGCGGGTGTTGCCGGTGATGTCGGCGGGGGCGTCGTCGGCGCCAAGGTAGCGCCACCCCTGGAAGGCGCGGCGCGGGGTCGGGCGGACGGGAACCAGCGTCCGGTCGAGGATCAGCAACGTGCACGGCGTGCCATCGTCGCGCGTGCCTTCGCGCAGATCGATGAGTCGCTGGCGGGCCTGCACGACGCCCTTGATCACCCAGTAGATCGAGCCACCGTCCAAGAGTTCGTCGCGCCGTTTGGGCATCTGGAACGTGCGGTGGAACAGCTCCGGCTTGACACCGTCGCGCTTCAGCTGACGCAGCCGCTCCGTCTGCCAGAGCGCCAGATCGTCGATGCTTTCGGTGCCGACACTCAGCTTGATCAGATGCAAGGGCATGGCGTTCCGGCTCGCTCCCATCGTTCGCACCGAGCCTATACGATCCGGCGGCACAACTCGACCGGTCTGCCCCGACAGGCGGGGCGGGCCTGTGGATGGCGTGCGATGGTTCCGGGCTTGTTCCGGCGCAACAAAAGCGGCGTATGATTGCCATGAGAACCGCTTGTCACACCCGAGGAGAGGATCGCGCGCATGACCGTCGAGCAAGGCAACTACAAGTATCTCAAGTTCGCGCGGCCGAAGGACGGGCTGCTCGAGGTGGTGCTGACGAACCCGGGCAAGCTCAATTCGGTGACGGTCGACGGACACGCCGAGCTCGGTCGCGTGTGGGCCGACATCGATCGCGACGCCAGCGTGCAGGTCGTGCTGCTGCGCGGCGAGGGCGGCGTCTACTCGGCTGGTGGCGACTTCAAGCTGATCGAGGACATGGCCGACAGCTGGGAGACGCGGATGCGCGTCTGGAAAGAAGCGAGCGACATCGTCTACGGCGTCATAAACTGTTCGAAGCCGACGGTGTGCGCCATGGAGGGCGTGTCGGTCGGCGCGGGGCTGGCGGCGGGGCTTCTATGCGATATCACGATCGCGGGCCGCACCACGCGCATCATCGACGGCCACACGCGGCTCGGCGTGGCGGCGGGTGATCACGCGGCAATCATCTGGCCGCTGCTCTGCGGCATGGCGAAGGCCAAGTACTACCTCATGCTCTGCGAGACGCTGAAAGGCGAGGAGGCCGAGCGGCTCGGTCTCATCTCGCTGGTGGCGGACGACGACAAGGTGATCGAGACCGCGCGAGGCGTCTGCGACAAGCTGCTTGGTGGCGCGCAGACCGCCATCCGCTTCACCAAGCACTCGCTCAACAACTGGCTGCGCATGGCCGGGCCGACGTTCGATGCGTCGCTGGCGCTGGAATTCCTCGGCTTCGGCGGGCCCGAAATGAAAGAGGGCCACCTCAGTCACGTCGAGAAGCGGCGGCCAAAGTTCCCGCCCAAGGCGCCGTACTGAGCCGCGCCGCAGCTCAAGCCTTCGGCAGTGTGGGCCGGCGCTCGTGCCAGTTGGTCACCTGCTGATAGGCGTGGGCGACGCGCAGGAGCAGCGGCTCCTTCCACCAGGCGGCCTCGAGCTGCATCGAAACCGGGAATCCGGCCTGCGAAAAACCGCAGGGCACCGCGATGCCCGGGATGTGGCCGAAGGCGCCGTTGTAGGTGTTCTGGGCGACGGCCTTGGTCGCGGCCCAGAGGGAGCGGTCCTCACCGTGGGGCGGTGGATCGATCGGCGTCGTCGGCGTCAGCAGCACGTCGACGGTGTCGAACGCGCGGGCGAGCGTGCGCATCCACGTAGCCTTGACGCGGGCCGCGGCCGCGTAGTCGACGCCGCTCCAGTCGAACCCGAGCTTCAGGCGCTCGATGGTCTGCGGCGCCCATTTCGACGGATCGGACATGCGGTCGCGATGCACGTTGCAAGCGTCGCAAAAGACCATGACGGCGCAGGCGTCCTGCACGCTCTCGGCGCCCGGGAGAGCGATCTCGGTCACGATGGCGCCGAGCTTCTCGAGTTGCACGATGGCCGCATCGACGGCGGCGGCGCGGTCGGCCGGCACGTTGTCGAAGTAGTAGCGGCGAACGACACCGATGCGCACGCCCGCGATGCTGTCGCCGAGCGTCGGCAGGAAGTTTTCGAGCGGCTCGTTCCGGGAATCCGGATCGTCGGGGTCGTAGCCGGCGATGACGGCGAAGAGCCGCGCGCAGTCGGCGGCCGAGCGCGCCATGGGGCCGATGGTGTCGTGGGCGGCGGAGACGGGAAAGCAGCCTGAATTCGAAACGCGGCCGGAGGTGGGGCGGAGCCCGGTGATGCCGTTGATCGCCGCCGGGATGCG
>JBGSJD010000644.1:0-1632 GCA_041742195.1 Hyphomicrobiaceae bacterium | reverse complement strand
GATCTACCTCTCGGCCCGCCTCCGTCACGACGACCACGAGCCCCGACAGCGACGGCCGCGTCTCGAGCAGCCCGCGGGCGACCGCCTCCTCCCACACGGTCAGACGCGGGCACGAGGTCCGCCAGGCGTCCAGAACGTCGGTGTAGGAGCGCTGCGTGGCGGCGCACCACGTCACGAGATCGCGAACCAGCGGCTCGAGTGTCTCAGACATGCGTTCCTCCCGCGTCGGCCGACGATACGGCTTTCGGTCTAGATTCGCTCGCCCCACAGATCGTATTCGTCGGCGTGGACGATGCGGGCGCGAACCTTGTCGCCGGGCTTCAGACCATCTTCGCCATTGAGGAACACCGAGCCGTCGATCTCCGGTGCGTCCCACTGGCTGCGCCCGATGGCGCCTTCGTCATCCACCTCGTCGATGAGGACGTCGATCTCGCGGCCCACACGCGCGGCCATGATCGAGGCAGACACCTTCTGCTGCGCCGACATGAAGCGATGCCAGCGCTCATCCTTGACCTCTTCAGGGACGGCGCCCGGAAGCTCGTTGGCGGCGGCGCCGTCCACCGGCTCGTACTTGAAGCAGCCGACACGCGCCATGCGCGCTTCGCCGACGAATTCGAGCAGGGTCTCGAAGTCCCGCTCCGTCTCGCCGGGAAAGCCGACGATGAACGTCGAGCGGATGGCGAGATCCGGAACCGTGCGGCGCCATGCGTGCAGGCGCTGGAGCGTCTTCTCCTGATGCGCGGGGCGACGCATCGCCTTCAGCACCGACGGGCTCGCGTGCTGCAGGGGAATGTCGAGATAGGGCAGGATCCTGCCCTCTGCCATCAACGGCAAGATCTCGTCGACGTGGGGGTAGGGGTAGACGTAGTGCAGGCGCACCCAGGCGCCGAGATCGCCGAGTGCGGCCGTGAGCTCGGTGAAGCGGGCCTTCAGTGGTTGCCCCTTCCACGGGCTCTCGGCGTACTTCAGGTCGAGGCCGTAGGCGGAGGTGTCCTGGCTGATGACCAGCAGTTCCTTCACGCCTGCCTTCACGAGCCGCTCGGCCTCGGTCATGACGTGCGCCGCGGGGCGCGACGCAAGCTTTCCACGCAGCGCCGGGATGATGCAGAAGGAGCAGCGATTGTTGCAGCCCTCGGAAATCTTCAGATAGGCGTAGTGGCGGGGCGTCAGACGCAGGCCTTCGGGCGGGACCAGATCGACGAACGGATCATGGAGCGGCGGGACGGCGATGTGCACCGCCTCCATCACGGCCTCGTACTGGTGCGGTCCGGTCACCGCCAGCACGCCCGGATGCTGGCCGAGGATCCTGTCCTTCTCGACGCCGAGGCAACCGGTGACGATAACGCGCCCGTTCTCGGCCAGGGCCTCGCCGATCGCTGCGAGGCTTTCCTCCTTGGCCGAGTTCAGGAACCCGCAGGTGTTCACGATGACGGCGTCGGCACCCTTGTAGTCGGGCGACAGTTCATAGCCCTCGGCCCGGAGCCGGGTGATGATCCGCTCGCTGTCCACCAGCGCCTTGGGGCAGCCGAGCGAGACGATGCCGATCTTGGGGGGGGTGGGGATGATGTTCACGGCTTCGCCCTTGCCATGATCGGCGTGAATCGCAAGAGGTTTGGTCAGGATGCGCGGGCC
>JBGSJD010000643.1:0-5095 GCA_041742195.1 Hyphomicrobiaceae bacterium | reverse complement strand
CCCGTCGCGACCTCGCCGCCGTGGCGACCCTCGCGCCGGAGGCGATAGAAGCGGGCGATCCCAACCCCTATCCCCTCCACGGCGACAAGAACATCCACCGCGCCCTGAGCCTCGTGCCGCAGGAGGTCATCAACTTCTTCGATCTCGACGTGGAGTTGTACCTGAAGGACCACGAGATCCGCGATTTCGCGATCGAGCCGCGCGCCATCACCCATCGCCAGATCGAGCTGGTCGCCGCCCGCGCGTCGGCCCTGAACCGATGTTATTATTGAACCACCAGCCATGCGGCACTGCTCCGTGAGAGCAGCAAGGCGAACGGAGACGACTACGATCTGGCAGCCATCACGAGTGGTGACGGCGGGGCCAGCGGCGTGCCCGGCGGCGACGTGCTGGTTGCATTCGTCGAGGCTGTGATCGACGTCGACGCCGACACGGCGGCGGAGCGCCATGCACTTCGCCACGCCCTCGGCGATGCGGCCCTGGTCGATGCGGCGGCCACCGTCGCCTCGTTCAACGCCGTCGTGAAAGTCGCTGATGGGACCGGCATCCCGCTCGAGCCGTGGAAAGAGGAACGCACCGCCGACATTAGGGCCGCGCTCGCCATCGACGACCTGCGCAGCCACGACACCTGACGCAGACGGCTCGTCAGAGGATCTGGAACACGTCGTAGCTCGCATGATCGGGCATCCGCCGCCCGACGCCGACCGCGACGATCCGGTTCAACCAGTCGTACCTGGCTGCCGACGTCTCGAAGTACGGCGTGTTCCGGAGGTAGTAGGAGCCCGGATCGACCTCTTCGCCGGCAGCGATCCGCGCCATGACGTCGGCCGGGCCATGCCGGACGCCCTGATAGTGCATGAAGATCAGCGCATCGTCGGTCGTCCGGAGCACGAGCCGCACGTTCGGACTCATGGCGCCATCGCCGCGCAACCGCTTCATGTCCATCCCGCCGCCCAGAACCTCGCCCTCGAGCCGCGGCCCCTTGAACGTGCCCGCGCCCAGCATGTCGATGTGCAGCGTCCCGGCCGGTGCGCCGCCGATGTCGTGCAGCGCCGTCACACGGATCGTGAACGTGAACAGGAATTCGGACTTGAGTTCGGGCATCGGCAACGCTCCTTGCGATCGGGAATGGCTCGGTCGGCCGTCATTCGAGCACAGCACTTGCCGAAGGGCGAGGCCGTGTATGATCCGGCGAACACGAACGGAGAGCGCGCATGAAGATCTCGGTGATCCAGACCAACTCGATCAGCGACAAGGCGGCCAATATCCGGCAGGCGACGGAGTTGATCGAGAGCGCCGTCGCAGCCGACCGGCCTGACGTCGTCGTCCTGCCCGAGGTCTGGAGCTGGCGCGGCGGCACCACGGCGGACAAGGTCGCTGCAGCCGACACTATCCCCGGCGGCGAGGCCTGGGAGGTCCTCGCGACATTGGCCCGGAGGCACCGCATCTGGGTGCACGGCGGCAGCATGATCGAGACCATCCCGGGGTCCACGTCGCAGGTCTACAACACCACCTGCGTGTTCGATCGCGAGGGGTGCGAAATCGCGCGCTATCGCAAGATCCACATGTTCGACATCACCGCCCCCGACGGCACGCCCTACAACGAGAGCGATACCATCCGGCCGGGCGAAGATGTCGTGCTCTACGATCTCGAGGGGCTGAAGGTCGGCTGTACGATTTGCTACGACATGCGCTTCGCCGAGCTCTACGTGACGCTCGCCAAGAGGGGCGCCGATATCATCATGGTCCCCTCCTCGTTCACCGTGCAGACCGGCAAGGACCATTGGGAGGTCATGCTGCGCGCCCGCGCCATCGAGACCCAATGCTACGTCGTCGCGCCCGGCCAGTACGGCCCGTTTGTCGACGGCAACGGCGGAACGCGGCTCTCCTACGGCCACAGCCTCGTCGCCGATCCCTGGGGACACGTCGTCACGCGCTGCTCCGACGGCGTCGGCTTTGCGACCGCCCACATCGACCCGGCCCAGATCGCCCGCGTGCGTGGCCTCATTCCGATGAATGCCCACCGCCGCCTGACAGTCACCTGATGCCCGGACCGTGTGCCGTCAGGCCCGCAGTAGGCGCGACCGCCGAGTCGCGGTAGGTTCGCCGGCATGAACTGGACGGATGAAGGCATCGTGCTCGGAGTGCGCCCGCACGGCGAAACCGCCGCCGTGGTCGAACTCCTGACGCGCGCCCATGGCCGGCACACCGGTTTCGTCCACGGCGGCCGCTCGCGACGCCTGCGTCCGGTGCTCCAGACTGGCAACCATGTCGATGTCGTCTGGAAGAGCCGGCTCGCCGAGCAGCTTGGGCATTTCAATCTGGAACTCCGGCGCGGCTACGCGGCGGAAGCCATGGCGGACGGCGACCCCGGCCGCCTCGCCGCGCTCTCCTCGCTCGCGATGCTGGCCCGCCTGCTGCCGGAGCGCGATCCGCACCCGACACTCTACGAGATCACGCTCTTCGTTCTTGGCTTTCTCGACGATCCAACCGTCTGGCCGGCCCTGATGGTGCGTTGGGAGCTGGCGCTGCTCACCGAACTGGGCTTCGGCCTCGACCTGACCGAATGCGCGGCCACTGGCGCGAACGATCAGCTCATCTACGTCTCGCCACGCACCGGGCGTGCCGTCTCGGCCTCAGCCGGCGAGCCCTACCGGGATCGTCTCCTCGCCCTGCCGCAGTTCCTGGCGAGGCGCGGACAGGCCCCGACTGTGACCGACACCGACCTCCGCGACGGGTTCGCCCTGACGGGCCATTTCCTGGAAACCCGCGTCCTCAATCCGCGCGAGCTGCCGATGCCCGACGTGCGCTCGCGGATGATTGCCTACGTGACGGCGGTTCGATCCATGGCGCCGGCCGTCTGAAACGCGTCGGTCGGCAGCGCGCGTCAGTTGCGCACCTCGACCCGGACCCGTGCGTCGGACCCATGCCGGAGAACGAAACTCATGCCGTCCATCGGGGTGTATTCCGTGCCGATGCGCGTCCCGCTGAGCCAATTTCCTGCAGCCTTGAAGGTGAGCTTGTCGGGATCGCAGGCCTCGTGGGTCGCCGTCTCGCTCGATGCGATCTGATGCGTCTTGCCGGCGAATTCGTAGGTCACCGTTTCAGGGCTCTTGTTGGCGATCGAGAAGGTGAACGCGAACCGCGCCGGCCGCGCCAGCACCTGAACGATGACGTACTTCGGCTCGACGCCGGGTGTCCGCGCGATGCCCACGCCCATTTCGGTCATTTGGGCCAGCAACATGTTGCTACGGTGCCCCGGCGAGTCCTTCCATCCCTCGGTCGCCTTCTTCGCGAGGGCCTCACTCGACGTCGGCGGACGCACCGTGACCGAAGCCAGGTTCTCCGCCACCGCGCAATGCGCGTACCCGGCCTCCTGCACGCGCGCGGACGGCGTCCGGCCGTCAGCCTCGTGCCCGAACCGTCCTGATTTCGCGAGGTACCGCGCAAACAGAAGCGCCGCGTGATCAAGCGCCACATTCCTGACGACAGCCGCGCGACCTTCGCTCCGCCGATAAACGTTCGACTGTTCGATCACCAGGATCTCGGCATTGGACAATTCAGGCAGGTCACTCATCTCGGCACCCTGACGAAAGCAAGAGCAAAGGCAGGCTCGCGGCACCGAGCGGCCATCGTCGCATCGTTCGAGACCTTCGAGTTAGCCCGGATTCGTCGCGCGTCGCCAAGCTAAAAACAGGACACGGATGACCTGCCCGGCACGGAGTTCAGGCAACGTCCTGTATGCCGCCCGGCGAACAGGCAGATGTGGTCGGCGACGCTTCTGGGCTACGGCCGGCTCGACGCGATCTCCGTCGTCCGATATCCGGCCTCGGCCGGAATGACGACTTTCCAGCCCGCGTCGGTCTTGACCCGGGTCGGCCGCACCATCACGACGCGTCGCGCCCGCGCCTTCGCCATGGCCTCGGCGACGCTGTGGCTCTCCGCGAGCAGCTCGAGATTGAGCCGTGTTGCAGGCACCAGCGTCCGTTGCCCGCTCTCGGCCTCGGCGACGATCCGGCCGGGTGGCGTCCAGAAGCAGTCGACCATCTCCCGGCCGTCGTGGATCGGCTCCTGTCCTGCCGGTGCCGACACGAGGAAGAAATGCGTATTGAACCGCTTCGGCAGACCGAACGGCGTCTGCCAGTGCGCGAAATGGACCATGTGGTCGAGGGCCGGCACCAGCTTCTCGGTCCGGATGATCTCAGCGAACGTGACTTTGCGATCGAGCAGCCGGTCGCGATGGTCGACGACCATCCGCCGTGCCCGCTCCGGATCGAGATCGCCGCTCGTCGTGCCCACGGGACGGGCGATGACGACGCCCGCTTCCTCGAACGTCTCGCGCATCGCCGCCAGCCAGAACGGCAACTCCGGGGTCTCCTGCGGCGCCGTCAGATGCCCCCAGTTCTCCGGATGCCGGTCCTCCTCGTCCACCTTGCCGCCCGGAAACACGACGGCTCCCATGGCGCCGTCCATGGGCCGGTCGCGCACCACCATGAAGATCTCGATCCCGGCCGCTCCGTCACGCACCAGCATGATCGTGGCCGAGGGCCGCGAGGGATTGGGATCGGCGAGATCGGCGGCGTCCGTCATGGGAGAAGCACCTTCTGGGCTGGCCGTTGGCATAGAAATGCCGACAGGCCTCATGGCGCTGCCGGCAGGCAAAGCATGACTCCGATGCGCGCGGTTTGGCAACCGGCATGAGCCGGACGACGTCAGGGCTTACGGATCGTCGGAAGTATCGAGGGCACGGCTGGCGACCGCATAGGCGAAGCCGGCCCGGGCGAGCGAGGCGAGATCCTTGCGCCGGGACTCGGGCGTCATGCCGCCACGACGCAAGGCCCCGAGCCGTTTGCGGGCCACGAACCGGCGAGCCTGCTCCAGTTCGTCGATCGAAAGGCGCCCCATCTTGAGGTCGACCCAGATCCGCACGACGGCCTCCGCCTCCGCCGCCTGGTCCGGCGTGAGGGAGGACCCCGGCTTCCCCGCCTTGTCCTTGCCCAGTTTCAGAAGGGTGGCTTCCGTGAAGTCGTCGAGGCAGGCGTGGAACCCGGCTTCCTCCCGGCTCTTCTGCGGCACGCCGTTGAAGTTGGCCGCC
>JBGSJD010000642.1:0-5187 GCA_041742195.1 Hyphomicrobiaceae bacterium | reverse complement strand
GCGGGATGCGCGGCTCGGTTCGCGGATCATCGTCGCGCTCGATCAGCTCCCGGAGGCGAGCGCGGACGTCGCCGACTACGATCTCAGACGTGTGGCGCTTCGGGTGCCGGAGGCCGGGCGCGACTATGTGCTCGGCGATACGTTTCCGCACGAAGCGCGCATGGATCTGCAGGCCGGGGTGTCGTTCACGAAGGGCTGCTACGTGGGCCAGGAGGTGGTGGCGCGGATGCAGCACAAGACGGTCGTGCGCAAGCGCGTCGTGCGCATTGCTGCCGATGGTGCGCTGAGCGAGGGCTCCGACATCCTCGTCGGCGAAGCCCTGATCGGCCGGGTCGGTACGGTGGCCGGATCGTCGGCGCTGGCGATGCTCCGCCTCGACAGGGCGCTGGAGGCGAAGGAAAAGGAGCTCGACCTCACGGCCGATGGCGTTTCCGTTGCCGTCCATGAGGAGGATCTGGGCGCGTTCGCGGCGGCCTCGCGCGGCTGAGACGGCACTGGACCGCACCGCGATCCCGCAGAACGAAAGAACCCCGGAGCAGAGCTCCGGGGCGGGTTTCCCCCGACATCACAAGCAGGCACGTCAATCTGCCGGGAATGATCCGTGCCGTCCGGCGACGCGGGAGAGAACCGGGGTGGCCAAGGAGGCTCGCCTCACTTGCCGTAGTAGGGGTTGCACCAGTCGGCCGTGGTCATGTCGGCGTGGACGGGCGTGGTGGTGGATGCCGACGCGGCGCCAGCGAGGAGGCCGAGGGCGAGGATGGAGGCGACGATGGTCTTCATGGGAAGTCTCCGTCAGTGTCTGGCTCGGGGTGGCAGCGGCCTGTTGTGTGCCCCGTTCGATGGACTGAATATAAACATCGTTCAGATGAAATGTAAATAGGGTCCGTATCGTTTCGTATTCAAGTGATCGTGAGATGATCGTGGGGATCGCGGCGACTTCGCGCGTGGGCGCGGGGGAAAGCCGTCGCCGGCATTCGACAACGGAGGCCACGGGGTCTATGACCGTTTTCCATGCAACGAACGGCTCCCCCCAGTCCCCAGAACTCTGACGCCAGCCCGCCCGACAAGGGTGGCGGCTGGCCGTGGTCGTGGTTCGGGCGGGGCCTTGCGCGCGACAGCCAGCTGCGGGCGCTCAGGGCACTGGCGCCGTTCATCTGGCCATACGACCGGCCCGATCTGCAGCGGCGCGTGTTGATTTCGCTCGCCCTGATGATCGCGGCGAAACTGGTTACGGTCGCGATGCCGTTCACGTTCAAGTGGGCGACGGATGCCCTCGTCGCGGCGTCGGGCGGCAAGGTGCCGGCGGCGGAGGTGGCCTGGCTCATCGGCGCGCCGGTGCTTGCCACCATCGTCTACGGCCTGGCTCGCATAGCCATGGTGCTCCTCACGCAGGCACGGGAGGGGTTGTTCGCCAAGATCGCCATGAATGCCGTGCGCAAGCTCGCGCTCTCGACGTTCGAGCACATGCACCGGCTTTCGCTGCGGTTCCATCTGGAGCGCAAGACCGGCGGACTGACGCGGGTCCTCGAGCGAGGCCGCACGGGCATCGAGAACATCACGCGCATGACGCTGATGACGCTCGTTCCGACGATCCTCGAGTTCGTTCTGGTGCTCGGCGTACTCGCCTACGAGTTCGACTGGCGCTACGTCGCGATCGTGTCGGGGATGATCGTCGCCTACCTCGCGTTCACGATCCGGGCGACGGAATGGCGGGTCGAGATCCGCCGGCAGATGAACGAGAGCGATACCGACGCCAACACCAAGGCGATCGACAGCCTCATCAACTACGAGACGGTCAAGTATTTCGGCGCGGAGGCGCGGGAGACGGCGCGCTACGACACCTCGGTCGCGCGGTACGAGCAGAACGCGGTGCGCACCTACACGTCGCTCGCCATCCTCAATGCCGGGCAGGCCGTGATCTTCACGCTGGCGCTGACGCTGTGCATGGCGCTGTCGGCGCGCGCCGTCGTGGCGGGGGAGGCGAGCGTCGGCCAGTTCATCATGGTCAACGCGCTGATGCTGCAGCTCTTCATGCCGCTCAATTTCATGGGCATGGTTTATCGCGAGATCAAGCAGGGCATCACCGACATCGAGCGGATGATGGACGTGCTCGACCAGAAGCCCGAAGTGCCGGATCGACCGGGCGCCAAGCCGCTCGTCGTCTCGGGCGGCACGGTGCGATTCGAGAACGTGCGCTTCCACTACGAGCCGAGCCGCACCATTCTCGAGGGGGTGACGTTCGAGGTGCCCGCGGGCAAGATGGTGGCCATCGTCGGTCCGTCCGGCGCCGGCAAATCCACGATCAGCCGTATCCTGATGCGGTTCTACGACGTCGCCGACGGGCGCGTCACGATCGACGGCCAGGACATCCGGGACGTGACGCAGGCGTCGCTGCGTGCCGCAATCGGCGTCGTGCCGCAGGACACGGTCCTCTTCAACGATACGATCCTCTACAACATCCGCTACGGGCGGCCGGACGCGACAGACGCAGAGGTCGAGGATGCGGCGCGGCTCGCACAGATCGACGGCTTCATTCGGGCGCTCCCCGAGGGCTATGCGACCATGGTCGGCGAGCGCGGGCTCAAGCTCTCGGGCGGCGAGAAGCAGCGCGTCGCCATCGCCCGGACGATCCTGAAGGGGCCGCCCCTCCTGATGCTGGACGAGGCGACGAGCGCGCTCGACAGCCATACCGAGCGCGAGATCCAGGACGCGCTCGATCGGGTTTCGCGCAACAGGACCTCGCTCGTCATCGCGCACCGGCTGTCGACCATCGTCTCGGCGGACACGATCATCGTGCTCGAGAAGGGCCGGCTGGTCGAGCAGGGGACGCACGGCGAGCTGATGGCGCGGGGCGGGCTCTATGCCTCGCTCTGGAACCGGCAGCGGGAAGCGGAGCGGGCGCGCGAGGAACTGGCCGAAGCGCTCGAGGCGCAGAAGCGGCTCGAAGGCGAGCGGATCAAGGACGGGCGGCTCTAGCGGAGCGCCGCTGGGTGGGCGTCGCGTGGCGGCAATGCATCAACCGTGGCCGGACGGCACACGGCCGTCGCGGAAATTCCTCGGATCGGCCGCAGTGTCCGGTAAACTGGTCCGATATCGGTTGTGGATGCGGGTGGAGCGGCCGTTGACGGTCGCCTCGGAGTGAGAGTTCGGCATGCGGCGTATGGTGGGGGCGATATTCCGGCTGCTCAACCGACGCATTCCGTGGCATGCGATGCCGTTCTGGTTGTCGATCCTCAACATTCTCGCGATCCAGCGGGACCTTAGACGCAAGAACCTCCACGGCGGGGCCGATCCCGCCATCACCGCACCGGAGCCGGGTGACCGCGACATCCGGGGGATGCGGACCGCGGACGGCTCGTACAACGACCTCAAGTGTCCGGCCATGGGCATGCGGGGGACGCGGTTCGGGCGCAACGTGCCGCTCCGATACGCCTATGCCGAGCAGGCGGGTACGCTTCTGAAGCCCAATCCGCGCGTCGTCTCGAACGCACTTCTGTCGCGGCGGTCGTTCCAGCCGGTGCCGCATCTCAACCTGCTGACGGCGGCGTGGCTCCAGTTCATGACCCACGACTGGTTCAGTCACGGCGACAACGATCCGTCGCGGCCGATCGACGTGCCGCTCCCCGAGGGCGACCGGTGGGAAGGCGGGCCGACCAACCGGCCGGGCCATCTCTCGGTGCATGCGACGCTCGTCGACACGAAGTGCACGGACGCCGACGAGGGGTTGCCCGCGACTTTCCGCAACGACGTGACGCACTGGTGGGACGGCTCGCAGATCTACGGCTCCAGCGAGGCGCGGGTTCGCCAGATGCGGTCGACGCCCGACGGCGAATTGCTGCCGGACGGGCTCGTCTATCTCGATCCGAATGGGCTCCTTGGCCATGACGGGCGCGAGGGCGTGGAACTCGCCGGTTTCAACGAGAGCTGGTGGCTCGGCCTCTCGGTGCTGACGAACCTGTTCATTCGCGAGCACAACGCCATCGCGCGGCATCTGCGGATCGACTACCCCGACGCGAGCGGCGACTGGATCTTCGGCAAGGCGCGGCTCGTCAACGCGGCGCTGATGGCCAAGATCCACGCGGTCGAGTGGACGCCGGCGATCCTCGATACGCCCGTCCTGCGCTTCGGCATGCGGGGCAACTGGTGGGGGCTTCTTGGCGAAGCCTACGAGAAGGCGCACGGCCGGCAGGGTCTCGGCGAGCGGATCACGGGCATTCCCGGCTCGGAACTCGATCACCATGGCGTGCCGTTCGCGATCACGGAAGAATTCGTCGCCGTCTACCGGATGCATCCGCTGCTGCCGGACGAACTCGTCTTCCGGCGCCACGGCGATCATTCGATCATCACGCGGCGGCTGCTCACGCTCTGCGCCGGGCGGCATACGCGCGAGGTCTACGCAGACGCCAGCCTGACGGACGTCCTCTACTCGTTCGCGACCATGAACGTCGGCGCCATGCGGCTTCACAATTATCCGAACACGCTGCGGCGGCTGACGCTGCAGGGACCGGACCCACACATCCTCGATCTCGCCACCGTCGACATCCTGCGCGATCGGGAACGCGGCGTGCCGCGGTATTGCGAAATGCGCCGGCAGCTCCGGATGCCGGTGCCCGAAAGCTTCGAGGATCTGGCCGGCGGAGACCGGCAGATCGCTAAGGAACTCGCCGCCGTCTACGAGACGGTCGAGGAGGTCGATCTCCTCGTCGGGTGTCTCGCCGAGCCGCTGCCGCCGGGCTTCGGCTTTTCGGATACCGCGTTCCGGATCTTCGTCGTGATGGCGACGCGGCGGATCAAGAGCGACCGCTTCTTCACCGACGACTTCAACGAGCAGGTCTACACGCTGCAGGGCATGCGCTGGATCCAGGACGGCTCGTTCCACAGCGTCGTCGCCCGGCATTTTCCCGAGCTTCGGCACAAGGTGCAGAGGGTCAAGAACGGCTTCAATCCGTGGCCGAGCGACTGACGGCTGACGGGCGCGGGCGGAGTGGCAACGGAGCAGACGGAGACAGGGAGGATGGCCAGACATTTCAACGTGCCGGGTCTCGCGTCCGTCGTCGTCGCCAGTCGCGCCGACGAGGTTGCGGCGCTCGCCACGCATCCGCTGCTCGACCGGGCGTTTGTCGCCGACGGGCGGATCTTCAATCGGCTGCTCGCCGGCCAGATCCTGCGGCAGACGCAGCTCGACGG
>JBGSJD010000641.1:0-7531 GCA_041742195.1 Hyphomicrobiaceae bacterium | reverse complement strand
GGAGCCTGCAGCGACGGACCGATGCCTTGCGCGCCGAGATGCAGAGGGCGGCCGGCGGGCTGGCCCGCCACTTGCCGCCGCTGCCGCGCCTTGCCGCCTTGCCGGAGGTTCAGGAGACCCTGCGCCACTTCACGCAGAACTGGATTCCCCTGATGACCATCGCCGGACCTGCGCTCGCCCGCTCGCTCAGGTCTTGATCCGCGCGCGGATCACTCCTGCGCGTCGTCCGTCGGGCCTTCCTCGTCTTCCACCTCGCCATTGCCGCTGCCGTCATCCGGGATGCGCTCGACGGACACGACCTTCTCGTCGACGTCGGTCTTGAAGATGCGCACGCCCTGCGTGTTCCGGCCGGCGATCCTGACATCGTCCACCGGGCAGCGGATGAGCTGGCCGCCGTCCGACACCAGCATGATCTGGTCGGACTGCTCGATCGGGAACGACGCGACGAGGGCCCCGTTGCGGTCGTTGACGACCATGGCCGCGATGCCTTTGCCGCCGCGCCCCGAGATCCGGTACTCGTAGGACGACGTCCGCTTGCCGTAGCCGCGTGACGACACCGTGAGGATGAACTGCTCGCGTCCGCCGAGTTCCGCATAGCGCTCCGGCGTCAGTTCGGCATCGCCCGTCACGGCTTCGCCGCCCTCGTCCGTGTCCGGCGTGACCACATCGCCGTCCGCCGGTTCGCCCGTCTGTGCCCGCCGGATGCTGGCGGCCTGCTTCAGGTACGCGATCCGCTCGTCGGGCGTTGCGTCGACGTGGTGCAGGATGGCCATCGAGATCACCTCGTCGCCCTCCTCGAGCCGGATGCCCCGGACGCCCGTCGAATCGCGCCCCTTGAACACCCGCACGTCCTCGGCGGCGAACCGGATCGCCTGCCCGTGCGCCGTCGTCAGCAGCACGTCGTTGTCGGGACGGCTGACCTCGACGCCGACGATCTGGTCGCCTTCGTCGAGCTTCATGGCGATCTTGCCGTTGCGATTGATGTTCTCGAAATCGGTGAGGCTGTTGCGGCGCACGTTGCCTGTCCGGGTCGCGAACATCAGCTCGAGATTGGCCCAGGTCGCCTCGTCCTCCGGCAGCGGCAGGATTGTGGTGATGACCTCGCCGTCCTCGAGCGGCAGCAAGTTGACCAGTGCCTTGCCCTGGCTCTGTGGTGTGCCGGCCGGCAGGCGCCAGACTTTCATCCGGTAGCACATGCCGCGCGAGGAAAAGAACATCACGGGTGTGTGGGTCGACGCGATGAAAATCTGCGTGACCACGTCCTCTTCGCGCGTCGCCATGCCCGAGCGGCCCTTGCCGCCGCGTCGCTGCGCCCGGTAGGTCGAAAGCGGCACGCGCTTGATGTAGCCCTTGAGCGAGACCGTGACGACGCAGTCCTCGCGCTGGATCAGGTCCTCGTCCTCGAGATCGCCCTCGATGTCGAGGATCTCGGTGACGCGCGGCGTCGCGAACTCGGTCCTGATGTCGGTGAGTTCCTTCTTGATGATCTCGACGATCCGCACCCGCGACGACAGGATATCGAGATAGTCCTTGATCTCTTCGGCGAGCTTCTTGAGTTCGTCCCCGATCTCGTCCCGCCCGAGCGCCGTGAGCCGCGACAGCGTCAGCGCCAGGATGGCGGTCGCCTGCTCGTCGGACAGTCGGTAGCTGCCGTCCGCGTTGAGCTTGTGGCGCGGGTCCGCGATCAGTTCGATCAGCGGTGCCATGTCGTAGGCGGGCCAATCGCGCCCCATCAGCGCTTCCTTGGCCGCCGCCGGCGTGACGGAGGACCGGATCAGGCGGATCACCTCGTCGATGTTGGCGACGGCGATGGCGAGGCCGACCAGCACGTGGGCCCGGGTCCGGGCCTTCTTGAGCAGGAACTTCGTCCGCCGGCTCACCACCTCCTCGCGGAAGGTGGTGAAGGCGTGGATCATGTCGCGCAGCGTGAGGCTTTCGGGCCGCCCGCCGTTGAGCGCGATCATGTTGGCGCCGAACGTCGACTGCAGGTCCGAGAAGCGCCAGAGCTGGTTCAGCACCACGTCGGCCATGGCGTCGCGCTTCAGCTCGATGACGACCCGCACGCCTTCCCGGTTGGATTCGTCCCAGACGTTGGCGATGCCCTCAATCTTCTTGTCGCGCACCAGGTCGGCGATCTTCTCGATCATCACCTTCTTGTTGACCTGATAGGGGATCGACGTGACGACCAGCGCCTCGCGATCCTTGCGGATCTGCTCGGTCTGCACGTGCGCCCGCATGATGATCGAGCCGCGGCTCTTGTGGTAGGCGTTGAGGATGCCGCCGCGTCCGAGGATGGTGCCGCCCGTTGGGAAGTCCGGCCCGGGCACGATCTGGCAGAGTTCGTCGATCGTGATCTCGGGGTTCTCGAGCATCGCCATGCAGGCGTCGATCACCTCGCCCAGATTATGCGGCGGTATGTTGGTCGCCATGCCGACGGCGATGCCGCCCGCGCCATTGACGAGCAGGTTCGGGAACTTGGCCGGGAGCACGGCCGGCTCCTCTTCCGAGCCGTCGTAGTTCTCCCTGAAGTCGACCGTATCCTTGTCGAGGTCGTCGACCAGGTACTGTGTGATCTTGGCGAGGCGGCACTCCGTGTAGCGCTCGGCTGCCGGCGGGTCGCCGTCCATCGAGCCGAAGTTGCCCTGCCCGTCGATCAGCGGCACCCGCAGCGACCAGTCCTGCGCCATGCGGACGAGGGCGTCGTAGATCGCGAGGTTGCCGTGCGGATGGTATTTGCCCATCGTCTCGCCGACGACGCGGGCCGACTTGACGTACTTGGTGTTCCAGTTGAGGCCGAGCTCGCGCATCGCATAGAGAATGCGCCGGTGCACCGGCTTCAGGCCGTCGCGGACGTCCGGAAGCGCCCGGCTCACGATCACGCTCATGGCGTAGTCGAGATAGCTCCGCTTCATCTCGTCCGAAATGGTGATCGGGCGAATGTCGTTCGGGCCCCCCTGGGGAGCGCCGCTGGTCGTATCGTCGTCAGCCACTCTGTGCTCTTTCCCGGTGCGTCCACGCGGCCTTGCGCTGCCGCCAGTCCCCCCGCGCCGCCCACGATCGAAAAGCGACCTGCCCTCGTGACGGCTCTTGCGCTGTGATAGCCGACCCGGCCCCCTGCCGCAACGCAGGCCCCATCCCGCCGACTGGTCTGCAGCGCCACAGTCCACAACTCTGTAGCACTGTCGCGGCGACCACGGACGGTCCGCCGCGGCGTGTGTCATTCGGTCCGAAACGCCGCCTTGCCCCTGACACAGTGAAGCGCTAGTGACGTGACCGGATGGTCGCTCGGACGCGACCGCGAGCGGGGATTGCAACCAGCCGCGGCCTTCGAGCGTTGTATCCAGCGGCTTGGCAAGCCGGAATCACGCTACGGCGGCAATCCCCCGGCCGCCGCAATGTGCCGCCCAGGTTCAATCTCAGGAAATCGCGAAATGAAAAAGACCATCGTCAGCCTCGTGGCCCTCGCCGCCGTCGTGGCGACCGTGCCGGTGATGGCGCAGCAGAAGGGCAAGGCTCCGGCCGCGCCCGTCGAGATCCCGCGCGGCGTCTTCATCGAGCAGCAGCCGGCAGACGTCTATCTGGCGCGCAACACGGTGCTCTTCGCCAAGGTGCGTGACAGCAGCGGCAAGATCATCGGCGACGTCGAAGACCTCCTGATCAACGACCGAAACGAGGTCGTCGGCGTCCTGATGGGCGTGGGTGGCTTCCTCGGCGCCGGCGAGAAGCGCATCGCGGTTCGCCTGTCGGCGCTCGACGTCGAGGAGAAGGGCGGCAAGACGACCGTGACGCTGCGGGCGGCGACCCGCGACATCGTCAAGGCTCTCCCGCCGTTCCAGCGCAACAAGCCGGCGAAGACATTGCTCGACCGCATCAAGGAGAAGGCCCAGGAACTGACGGACAAGACCGTCGAGACCTCGACCGACGCGGCTCAGAAGGCCCGCGAGCAGGCTGGCCCGGCGCTCGAGAAGGCCAGGGAAGCGGCTGGCAAGGCCTACGAGCAGGCCAAGGATGCCGCCGGCCAGGCCATCGAGAAGGCCAAGGACGCGGCTCAGCCGGCGACGAAGCAGTAACGGCCATAACGGTCTGAAGACGATCTGTGACGAGCCCCGGAGCTTCGGCTTCGGGGCTCGTTCTTTGCGTGGCCACCGTTCCCGGGTTGCCACGGCCTCGCGCGACGCGCCAACATGGCGTAGAGACCACGCCTCGAGCGACACCGGAGCACCCCATGGCCGACGAGATCCCGTTCCGCAAGGAGATGAACTTCGAGTACGGGGTTCCGCGCGAGCTGGCGCCGGGCGTCGTCCGCATCGTCGCCAACAATCCGGGGCCGTTCACCTTCAAGGGCACCAACACCTATCTCCTCGGGCAGGGCCGTGACCTGACCCTCGTCGATCCGGGCCCCGAGGACGCGGCGCATCTGGAAGCGATCCTCCGCGCCACCGAGGGCAAGCGGATCGCCGACATCATCATCACCCACACCCACCGCGACCATGTCGATGGCCTGCCGGCGTTGCAGGCGGCGACGGGCGCGCGCGTCCTGGGCTTCGGTCGCAAGGCGCGCAATCCCGGACGGACCGCCGTGAGCCCCTCCGGCGGCGAATCGAATGACGAGGATTTCGCGCCCGACGTCGTCCTGACCGACGGCTCCGGCTACGACGGCGACGGCTTTCGCCTGACTGCGCTCCACACGCCCGGCCACGCCCCCGACCATCTCTGTTTCGCCATCGAAGGCACGGGAATTCTGCTGTCCGGCGACCACGTGATGGGCTGGAACACCAGTGTCGTGGCGCCGCCGGAGGGCAACATGGCGGCCTACATGCGCTCCCTCGACAAGCTCATGGAACGCACCGACGAGGTGTTCTTCCCGGGCCATGGCGGGCGCATCGAGAAGCCGCAGCGCGTCGTCAGGGCCTTCATCATGCACCGCCGCATGCGCGAGCAGGCCATTCTCGACTGCATCAAGGGCGGCTCGACGACTATTGCTCAGATCGTCGAGGCTGTTTATCGCGGGCTCGATCCGAGGCTTGTGCGGGCCGCGTCGCTTTCCGTTGCGGCTCACGTGGAGAGCCTCGTTGAGCGCGGCCTTGTTTCTGCTTCGGGTCCTTCGACCGCGCCTGAGCATCTTTCAGCCGTTTAGGCACGGCCGTCGCGGCCTTTGCGCGGCTCGAGCGCGGTGTGTCGCTGCCCGCCACGGCCTCGTCGAGCCGTGCGTCGAGATCCTTCAGGAAGCCCCGGATCCGCCTCGCATTGCGCCCGAAATCATGAACGCCATAGCGTGAGGCCGACCTGATGTCGACGCGGGTCTCGCGCGGATTGCCGTCCACCCGGACCACGAGATCGTCGTAGAAGCCGAGGACGAGCGTGCGGTCCACGGCCTCGAGGTAGCCGGGCTTGCCGGCCTGCGGCGGCGTCTGCCCGACGATCCGCCAACCGAGCCGCCGGGCCGATTTCTCGACCGCTTCCCATGTGTCCGTGACCGATCGTGCGACGACGATCGGCCGGATGTCCGGATAGGCGGCCTGCTGCTGCACCGCCACCTCCCGTCCTGAATATGCGGCCGGATTGGCGCCTCTTCCGCGCTCCGCGGCGATGGCGACGAAGCTGGGCGGCACGGTCATGTCCGTGGTGATGTCGTGGATCGGCGGCAGGCTCGAATAGAACGGCATCACGGCCGCCGGCCACGCCATGATGCCGAGGCCGCAGATGAGCCCCAGCGACGCACTCCAGACCCCGGGCCGGCCGTCCCGCCAGATGGCGACGTAAGACACCAGCGCCAGCACCACCGCCATCGCGGCACCCGCGAGCGCGACCACGAAGATGGCGAGCGCCGCCGGTGTCGGCAGCGACAGGAGCCGATGCAGCAGGATGGCGGCTATCAGGAGTTGCAGGCTGAAGACGGCGACGGTTCGCGACCATCGCGCGAGTGGGCTCGGTTGCATCGCAGGATCGTACGCCATTCCCCGCCGCGTCTCCGCCCTGTTCTGTCGCCTCCGGAGCTTTTTCCTTGTCCCCGCCCGGATCGAAGCACTTATACTCGACGCCGAACCCGAACAACAGGTGCGCGCCATGACCTCGCTCTCGAATTTTGCCGCCCGTGACGTCGAAGCCCTGCTGCATCCGACGACCAATCTCGCCAGCCACCGGCTGACCGGGCCGCTCGTGCTCGACCGTGCGGAAGGCGTGTTCGTCTACGACACCAGCGGCAAGCGTTACATCGAGGGCCTCGCCGGTCTCTGGTGCACGGGCCTCGGCTACGGCAACCGCGAATTGATCGAGGCGGCCCGCGAGCAGATGGAGAAGCTGTCCTTCACGCATCTCTTCGGCGGCCGCAGCCACGAGCCGGCGATCCAACTCGCCGAGAAGCTGAAGGAGCTGGTCCCCGCGCCGGCCTCGAAGATCTTCTTCACCTCGTCCGGCAGCGAGGCGAACGACACCCAGATCAAGCTCGCGTGGTACTACAACAACGCCCGTGGCAAGCCGAAAAAGAAGAAGATCATCAGCCGCATGCGGGCCTACCACGGCACCACGATCGCGTCGGCGAGCCTCACCGGACTGCCGATCTTCCACGCCGACTTCGACCTGCCGATGTCGCGCGTACTCCACACGTCGACGCCGCATTTCTGGCGCAACGGCAAGGCCGGCGAGACCGAGGACGAATTCGCCGATCGCCTCGCCCGCGACCTCGAGGACATGATCCTGCGCGAGGGCCCTGAAACCATCGCCGCCTTCATCGCTGAACCCGTGATGGGCGCCGGTGGTGTCATCGTGCCGCCGCGCGGCTATTTCCCGAAGATGCAGGCCGTGCTCCGTCGCCACGACATCCTCATGATCGCCGATGAGGTCATCTGCGGGTTCGGCCGGACGGGCAACTATTGGGGCTCCCAGACGCTCGACATCCAGCCCGACACCATCACCATGGCCAAGGCGATCACCTCGGCCTACATGCCGCTCGGCGCCATCACGGTCTCCGAGCCCGTCTACGAAGGCCTCGTCGAGGAGAGCAAGAAGCTCGGCGTCTTCGCCCACGGCTTCACCTATTCCGGCCATCCCGTGGCGGCCGCCGTCGCCGTGAAGACGCTCGAGATCTACGACCGGATCGACATCGTCGGCCACGTGCGGCGCGTTTCGGCGGGCTTCATGGCCCACCTGGATCGGCTGCGCGATCATCCCCTCGTGGGCGAAGCGCGCGGCGTCGGTCTCATTGCCGGCATCGAACTCGTCCGCGACAAGGACACCCGCACCTCCTTCGATCTGCGCCAGGGCGTGGGCGCCCGCGTCGTCGCGTTCGCGCAGGAGGAGGGCGTCATTCTCCGTGCCGTGGCCGGCGACACCATCGCCGTCTGCCCGCCGCTCGTCATTTCCGCGAGCGAGATCGACGAGCTGTTCGCCGGCCTGACCCGTGCGCTCGACCGCACGCTGGATTGGCTGCGCGCCGAAGCCCGCGGCTGAGCGAGGGGGATTGTCCATGGCAGGGCGTTTGGCCGGCAAGACGGCATTCTGTACGGCGACCGGCGCCGGCATCGGCCGCGCC
>JBGSJD010000640.1:0-1630 GCA_041742195.1 Hyphomicrobiaceae bacterium | reverse complement strand
GCGACCGCCGAGCGGCGGACCCGCAGCGCTGCCATCCAATAAGGCGCGGGTCATCGCGCCCGGCGCAGGATGAAGGATTTCGACAGGCGGTCCCTCGGGGCCGCCTGTTTCGTTTGGAACTCTCCTCTGGTGACGCGGGCGCAGGCGCCGCCTATGCTTCGGCCGCAACGTGACGCGCGGCGGTCGCCGCCAACACAACAACACCGCACCAGAGAGGACGCCTCATGATCCAGGAACTCAGGATCTACACGACGAAGCCCGGCGCAGTGGCCGAGGTCGCGAAGAACTCGGGCAGTGTCGCGCGCGAGATCCGCGGCGACAACTATGGCAAGCTCGAAGGCTACTGGATGACGGAGATCGGGGCGCTCAATCAGGTCGTACACCTGTGGACGTACTCGGACCTCAACGAGCGGGCGCGGCTGAGGGCGGAACTGGCCAAGAACGAGCGCTGGACGAAGGAGTATCTGCCGCTGATCCGGCCGCTCATCGTGCGCCAGGACATCCGGCTCATGAACCCGGTCATCGCGCCGAGGAAGCCCGAAACAGAGCCGAACATCTACGAGATGCGCGCGTACCGCACGAAGCCGGGCGCCGCCAAGGAATGGGTCGGGCACATCATGGACGCCATGCCGGTGCGCGAGAAGTATTCGAAGCCGGCTGGTCTATGGATCAGCGAGGCCGGCCAGCCCAACGAGGTGGTGCACATCTGGGCTTATCCCGATCTCAACGCCCGGGCGGCGGCGCGTGCGGCGGCCGTGCAGGATCCTGGCTGGCAGGCCTTCCTCAAGAAGGCCGGTGGGTTGCTCGAGGAGATGAGCTCGACCGTGATGCTGCCGTCGGGACATTCACCGATGAAGTGACGGGCTTGCCCGTCAACGGCGCCCGCCCTCGATCACGCGCAGGGCGGGACGGCCGTCCATGGCTCCCGTCTCGACGCTGGCCAGCAACATCGTGGCGACTTCGCGGGCCGTCTCCGCGAGGTCGTGCATCGAGACGTGCTCATCCTCGGCGCGGTCGGCGAGAAGCCGGCACAGCAGCGTGGCGTGAGCGCGACGATCCAGCATGGGTCCGGTGAACATGTGCGGCTCCGTCGTCCGAGTGTGGTTCGGGGAGTGTGTTTCGAGTCGCGCGGCAGGTCTCACGGCGTGCCGCCGCTTTCCTCGTTATCCACAGCACTGCGTTGCCCGGCGGCGCCATCCGGCGACACACTTCCCCGATCATCGGCCACGACGCCCGTGCGGTGCATCGCGCGGCCCGCCACAGGAGACACGGCATGACCGAACCCATGACCCGCGAGATGCTGCCGCCCGGCGTCCGCTCGCGCATCATCCGCGGCATCAATGGCCTCGACATGCACGTGCTGGAGGCCGGTGGAGAAACGCCCGGACAGCCACTGGTGCTGTTGCTGCACGGATTTCCCGAGCTCGCCTACTCCTGGCGCAAGGTGTTGGCACCGCTGGCGGCCATGGGCTTCCACGTCGTGGCGCCGGACCAGCGCGGCTACGGCCGGACGACGGGATGGAGCGACGCCTACGATCAGGATCTCCGGCCGTTCTTCATGCTGAGCCTCGCGCGCGACGCCGTGGCGCTGACGCTGGCGCTCGGATACCGGACCGCGGCGGCCGTCATC
>JBGSJD010000639.1:0-3689 GCA_041742195.1 Hyphomicrobiaceae bacterium | reverse complement strand
ACTCTCCGCCAGCCGTCGCCCGAGCGCCTCGCGCGCATTGGCGACGGCATGCTCGACGAGATCCGTCTTGGCGCCCCGCTGTGGCACCCGGATCTCGACGCGTCGCTCCGCCTTCAGCCCGAGGGCTTCCTCGAGCAGGGGCCGTGACGGCAGGTCGTGCGAGAGCAGGATCAGCCGGGGCACCGGCTTGTCGTCGTAGAACTGGGCGACGAAGCTCTCGAGCACCTCGTCCACCCCGAGCGAGCGGTCGGCCTTCGGGAAATAGGCGCGGTTGCCCCAGTTCTGGCCCGTGCGGAAGAAGAACACCTGGATGCAGGTCTGCCCACCCTCCTGATAGGCCGCGAAGATATCGGCTTCCTCGACGCCGTCGGCGTTGATTGCCTGGTCCGCGGTCACATGCGCCAGCGCCTGCAGCCGGTTGCGCAGCGCCGCCGCCCGCTCGAACTCGAGCCGGTCCGCGGCCTCTCGCATCCTGGCCTGGATTTCGGTTCGCACGTCCTGGCTGTCGCCGCGCAGGAAGCGGCAGGCTTCGTCGACCAGCCGTCCGTAGTCCTCGAGCCCGATCTCGCCCGTGCAGGGCGCCGAGCACCGCTTGATCTGATGCAGCAGGCATGGCCGCGTCCGCGCCTCGTAGACGCTGTCCGAGCACGTTCGGAGCAGGAACGCCCGCTGCAAGGTGTTGATCGCCCGGTTGACCGCGCCCGCCGAGGCGAACGGCCCGAAATAGTCGCCCTTGCCCGAACGCGCGCCGCGATGCTTGAGGATCTGGGGGGCGCCGTGATCGCGCCGGATGAGAATGAACGGGAACGATTTGTCGTCCCGCATGAGGACGTTGAAGCGGGGCCGGAAGCGCTTGATGAGGTTCGCTTCGAGCAGCAGCGCCTCGGCTTCCGTCCGGACCGTCACGAACTCCATTGTCGCCGTCGCGCCGATCATGCGGGCGATGCGGTTGGTGTGGCCGCCGATCCGGGCGTAGTTCGAGACGCGCGCTTTCAGGCTCCGCGCCTTGCCGACGTAGATCACCGCGCCCTCGACATCGAGCATGCGGTAGACGCCCGGCGCCGAGGTGAGCGTCTTCAGATAGCGCTGGATGACCGCCGGTCCAGTCTGCGGACTGGCCGTCTCTGGCGCACTCGCGGCAACGTGCGCGTCGTCCTCTGTCGGTTCGGGCTCATCGTGCATGGCATCCTTGTCGGCATCCCCACCCGCTCCGTCAAGGTCGCAGCATACGCGCCAGGGGACACTCGTCCGTCGTCTGTTTTTGCAACCTGGGCTTGCGCAAGCAGAGAAAATGTTCAAAATGAATAAAAGTGGATGGTTTCGGAGTTGAGCTGAAACTCTTCGGAGATGGCTGTTTTGGCGTGAGGCATCTCGAGTTGCCTCGCCTCGAAACTCGCAACCTGAAGCGGGGCCGCACGCCTGAGAATTCGAATGCGGTGGGCGGCGGGCCTCGAACGTGAATGGCCGCCAGGCGCTACACGACCGGTGTCGATATCGACGATCCGTCGCGCGTTTCGAATTCCTGGAAACGCGCGGATCGGCCATCGCATCGGGTTGAGAAACGCGAGACGGCCTCGCAAGCGACTTGTTCGTGGTGCGAACTTGGACGACTATTAAGGCAACCTTCACTCTGCGCATGTGCTCGGGAGTTGAGTTATGAACGAAATCGATGCTGTCGCGGCACCGCCGTCGGTTCGGGCCTCGTCCCTCGATATGGCGAGCCAGAGGAGCTTTCTCTCGGACGTCGTGATCGAGCATGGTCCGCGGGCCGAGCTGAATACCATGTTCCTGCGCGCCGATACGCACCTGCGCGAGATGGGCGTTCGCCTCACGCTCGGCAGTTTCGACGAGCTGATGGCCGTCAATCGCGCCAATCGAGACAATTGGGCGCCGCTTCTGCCACTCTTCGATCCCGCATTGAACGATATCGATCCGGCCAACAGCGTCACGCTTCTCGGCCGAAACGCGTCCGGAAAGGTCGTCGTGACCGTCGCGGCGCGGCTCTACAACCTGGGGCAGCACACGCTCGCCGAAGAGATCGAGAGCCTCCGCCTGCTGTACCGCGATCCGGCCTCCGTGAAGCTGCCGGACGAGGAGATTCAGGTCTCGTCACCGGTGGCCCGCGCGACGCGCGGCAAGGCCGTATTCAGCGGCGCCGCCTGGATCCACCCCGATTATCGCAAGCAGAGCCTGCTCGACCCGGCCGTCCCCGTGGTGCGCGGGCTCGGGCTCACCAAATGGATGCCGGACCTCACATTCAGCTTCATGGTGCCGGAGTTGATCAAGAACGGAACGGCACGCCGCTGGTACATGAACGTCGACTGGGAGATCACGATGATCAACACCCCGGTCAAGCGCGGCGGCACGATCCACGCCGGCATGAGCTGGACCCGTCCCGACCTGATGTTGCATCACTTCGCCGAATACGCGGCCAGTCGCTCAAGTGTGGGGAGCGCGGAGGTCGACGGAAGCGTCGGTGAACGATCCGGCAATCAACAGCGTGTCGTTTGACGCTGGCTTGATCGGGAAGATGACGCGCTGATAGCGGAGCCGCGTGCGGCCCGCGTGCGGCCAGCGAATGATGGCGTCGACGGCATCGAGCCGGGCAGCGCCGTCGCGCGACACTTCGTGGTATGCGCCCGAGATCCATCGGCCGAAAGCCCGGTCGGGCTGTTCCTCGATCGGCGCGCCGATGGCGCAGGTGCGCCACGTCTCGTAGGCCTGGAACATCTCTGTTCCGAGTTCCTGGAACACGATGCGGTCCTGCGAAGCCGGTCTCCGGACCACGACGTAGCGCTGTCCAAGGACGGAGCGGAGCAGCTTCACCAGCGCTTCACTGTCGTACGAGTTGTTGATGTGCGGCCAGGCCTGCACCAGGTCCTTCAGCTCCCGCCGGCTGTCGAGAACGTCGAGCGAGGTCGGGCTGCACAGGAGGTCCTGCGGACGCTCGTTCTGTACGTTCTCCATCAGCCTCTCGATGTGCGAGCGTGCTTCCACGATCCGCACGAGGGCGTTGTTCCAGTCCCGGTCGAACATGCTGAGCACGACACGGTCGACGCGCGCCCGGCCGAGCCATTCCATGAGCCCGGCGACGGCTTTCTCCGTGACGAAGGTCGGCCTGAGACGCGCCTGCACTGACCGGCCATAGAGATTGAGCGCGACGAACCCGAGGTTCTTGACCGCGTACTCGACGAACTCTCCCCCCGAGTAGGGAGAATCGAAGGCCATGCGCAACGTCCGGGAATCCCCCGGCCAGAATTCGCCCTGATCATCAATCAGAAGCAGCGACATACGCGGTACCTTTACTGGAGACGCGGAACAGACATCCTCCGAGCATGAAAGCAGACAGGTGTTGCGAAACGGTTGAAGTATCTGAAGCAGTGTTAGAATTCTTGCAACAATCTGCCCTTGGCACGCGGCGGGGCGGCGCTCCAAGGCAGGCCCGGGCCGCCCTTGGTTGTCGAGACGGCGCCGCGAACGGCCGGATTGACGCTCGTTTCCCGGGTCGATTTGATTTTCAAGCGCTATTCTCCCGATTTCGCGGCTTATCTCGACCGCGTCTTCGGGGAGCGCGCCTTCCGCGGCGTCGACGCCTCCTGGTTCATGGCCGAGGGAACATCCCGGATGAAAAACGCCGATTATCGGCGAGCGGCGTTCGCCTTGGAAGCGGCGCTCCAGGTCGAAACCAA
>JBGSJD010000638.1:0-3634 GCA_041742195.1 Hyphomicrobiaceae bacterium | reverse complement strand
GGGGCGCAGCAGCTCGGACGGTCTCTCGCTCACGACGGGCGCCCGGCCGGCGATCCTTCATGTGCCGAACCGCTTCGACGTCTGGATCGAGGCGCGCTACGGCGCGTTCGAGGACGGCGGCCGGCGGAGCGGGAGCACGGGCCATTTCGGCATCGTGCATCTCGGCGCCGACTACGTGTTGAGCCCGTCGCTGCTCATCGGCACCTACGTGCAGATCGATTCGATGTCCGAGCGCCTGCACGCGGCAGGGAGCCTGACGGAGGGTACGGGCTTCATGGCCGGGCCCTACGCCACCATCCGGCTGGCCGACGAGATCTATCTGCAGGGCCGCGCCGCCTGGGGCCGCTCGAACAACACGGTGAGCCCGTTCCGCACCTACACCGACGACTTCGACACCGAGCGCTGGCTCGTCTCCACGACGCTGAAGGGGCGGTGGGCCAACGGTCCGTTCGCGGTGAAGCCGGCCGCGACGGTCGCCTACATCGAGGACGTCAGCGACGCCTACACCGACACCCTCGGCGCTGCGATCCCGAGCCTCTCGACCAGTCTCGGCCAGGTGCGCATCGGGCCCGAGTTCTCGTATCGCCATGTCGCGGAGGACGGCACCCTCGTCGAGCCGCGCCTCGGGCTCGAGCTCATTCACAATTTCAGCGGCGGCGGGCTCGTCGTCGATGGCGTCGAGACCGGGCCGGAGGGAACACGCGGCCGCGTCGAGGCTGGTCTCAGGGCCGTGAGCCCTGGCGGACTGACGTTCGACATCTCGGCAGGGTTCGATGGCATCGGTTCGGCAGACTACAGCGCGATCAGCGGCCGGGCCGGCATCCGGGTGCCTCTCCAGTGAGCGACGCGGCCGCTCGCCACTGCCGAAAATGATGTCTAAGCTTCCGGTTCCCGGGATGCCAGACGGTCCGCCAGAGGCCGCGGCCCCGGCGTGAACCGGAGGACGCAATGACCCGAAAGAGACGATCCATCGCGGCCATGGCCGTGATGGCGCTGGCCGCGAGTGGCCTTCCCGCATTGGCGCAGAAGCAGGGCGGCACGCTCCGCCAGTACATCAGCGCCAACCCTTCCAGCCTGTCGATCCTCGAGGAGGTGAGTTTCACGTCGGTGATGGCGGCCGGGACCGTGTTCAACGGTCTCGTCATGTTCGATCCCGCCAAGCCCGTGGGCAGCGCCGACACGGTGATCCCCGAACTCGCCGAGAGCTGGAGCTGGGACGCCAGCGGCACGAAGCTAACTTTCAAGCTCAGGGCCGGTGTCACGTGGCACGACGGCAAGCCGTTCACGGCGAAAGACGTGCAATGCACGTTCCACTGGCTCAACGGCAAGGTGGCCGGATACTTCCGGAAGAACCCGCGCCGCATCTGGTGGCAGAACCTCACCGAGGTGACGACCAACGGCGATCTCGAGGCGACGTTCCACCTCGGGCGGCCGCAGCCGTCCATCCTGGCCATGCTCGGCTCGGGCTTCGGTGTCGTCTATCCGTGCCATGTCGCGGCGAAGGACCAGCGGACGCATCCGGTCGGAACGGGCCCGTTCAAGTTCGTCGAGTTCAAGAGCAACGAGCGCGTTCGGGTCGTCAAGAATCCCGATTACTGGAAGAAGGGGCAGCCGTATCTCGACGGCGTCGATTCGATCATCGTCGGCAACCGCTCGACGCGCGTCCTCGGCCTCATCGCGGGCGAGTTCGATCTCACGACGACCGGCGACATCACGGTGCCGCTCAAGAACGACATCGCCGCGCGCGCGCCGCACATCGTGTGCACGCTCGGGCCGACGAACGTCTCGACGAACCTGCTCGTCAATGCCAAGCGGCCGCCCTTCGACAATGCCCAGTTGCGCAGGGCCATGGCGCTTTCGATCGACCGGCAGGGCTTCATCGACATCCTCTCGCAAGGTGCCTCGAGCAAGTCCGGCGCCATGATGCCTCTCCCGGAAGGAATCTGGGGCATGCCGCCGGAGGTGCTGTCGAAGCTCACCGGCTACGGCGGCACGCTGGAGGAGCGGCGGGCGGAGGCGCGAAAGATCATGGAGGGGCTCGGCTACAGCGCGCAGAACAAGTTGCCCGTCAAAGTCTCGACCCGCGATCTCTCATCCTACAAGGATGCGGCGGTCCTCATGGTCGACCAGCTCAACCAGCTCCACTTCGCGGCCGAACTCGAGATCGTCGAATCGAGCGTCTGGTTCGGCCGCGCTCAGCGCCAGGACTATACCGTCGCGCTCAACCTGACCGGCTCCGCGGTCGACGACCCCGACGCGACACTGGTCGAGAGCTATGCCTGCAAGTCCGAGAACAACTTCACGAAATACTGCAACCCGGAGATCGAGAAACTCCTCGAGGCGCAATCGCAGGAGCGGGACCAGGCCAAGCGTCGGCAAATCGTCTGGGACATCGAGCGCAAGCTCAACGAGGAAGTGGCGCGTCCGATCATCACGCACGGGCGGACTGCGCAATGCCGGCAGCCCTACGTGAAGGGGCACGTCCGGGCGGCCAACAGCATCTACTCGAACTATCGCCACGATCAGGTGTGGCTCGACAAGTAGGACCAGCGGAGCGGCCGGGGCACTGGCTCCGGCCGTCCCGGCGGGACGTCAGCGCGCGTCGCGCAGGCGTCCGATGCTCGTATCGAGGACGCGACGGAGCTTTTCCGCCGCGCCCTTGATGGCTTTCTCGACGGTGTCGGCCGAGTGGGTCGCTGCTTCCGGCTGGCGGCCTTCGAGGCGGGCTTCCATCATGCAGCGCTTGTCGTCGGCGCCGCCCTTGCCGCCATTGACGTCGGTCAGGTGAACTTCGAGCCGCGTGATCTTGGGCACATGCGGCGTGAGGGCCGCCGTCGCGAGGCGCTCCACACTCGGCTCCAGTCCACTTCCGTTGATGTGGCTGTCGGTGCTGATCTCGATCTTCATTGCCGTCCTTTCCTGCGCTTCATCGATCCTTGCCGATCCGCATCGCCTTTTTCAGGAAGGCGAGTTCGGCCTTGGCCACGGTCACGATCGTCGACGCCTGCCGGAAACCGTGCCCCTCGCCGGTAAACTCATGGAGCTCGGTCTTGATCCCTCGCGCCTGCAGCCGCTCGAAAATGAGACGCGACTGATCCGGCGGCACGACCCGGTCGTCGAGGCCCTGGAACAGGATCAGCGGCGCGGTCATGGCGCCGATCCGGGTGATCGGCGAGCGCGCCTCCGCGATCTTGCGCCAGCGGCCTGGCGTCGTGCCGAGCAGGCGGTGCAGATAGCCGGCTTCGAACTTGTGCGTCGATTGCATGAGCAGCGACAGATCCGAAATCCCATAGTGGCTCGAGCCGGCCGCGAACGCCTCGGTGGTGGCCAGCGCCATCAACACGGTGTAGCCGCCAGCACTCCCGCCCGCGATGGCGATGCGCGCCGGATCAGCGAGCCCTTCGCTACCAAGGAAATGGGCACCCGCGGCGCAATCTGCAACATCGGCGATGCCCCATTCGCCATCGAGACGCTGGCGGTAGGCGCGGCCGTAGCCGGTGGACCCTGCGTAATCGACATCGAGGACGGCAAAGCCGCGCGACGTGAAATACTGGACGCGAAGCGCCAGACCGCGCCCGGCGGAGGCCGTCGGGCCACCGTGGGCGAGGACGACGGCAGGCGGGCGGCTGCCGGG
>JBGSJD010000637.1:0-1976 GCA_041742195.1 Hyphomicrobiaceae bacterium | reverse complement strand
AGCCCTGACCAACGCGCCGCTGGCAGCCGCCGAAAACAAAACGGCGCCCCGATGACAGGGCGCCGTTTCGATGAAGCACGCGCAAGGGCCGGCGCCGACCTCGGCGCATCGGGCCCTCGCCGCACTCAGTTGAGCAGCTCTTTCAGCTTCTTGGCCGGCGAGAACTTCGGCACGTTGGAAGCCGGGATCTTGATCGGGGCCTTGGTCAGCGGATTGATACCTTCGCGCGCCTTACGCTTGGTCACCTTGAAGGTGCCGAAATCCGGAATCCGCACATCATTGCCGTCCTTCATGGACTTGGCGATGCTCTCCATCACGGCCTCGACCGCCGTCTTCGCCTTGTCCTTCGTCAGGTCGCACTTCTCGGCGACTGCATCGATAAGGTCCTGCTTGCTCATTGTGTCAATTCCTCTGAAGTCATCTTCTCAGATGCAACGGGCCCCGAGACCGGTGGCCTGGATCATTGTGCGCGCCTCGATCGGCAGCGTCCGGCTACCAACGCCCATTGCATGGCGAGGTCAAGAAAAAATGGCCGCAAACCCGCATGAAAGCAGGGGTTTCATGTCTCTGGGAGGTCAGATGTGCATAGGTCTGATCAAAAACGAAGCCCCGGCGACCGAAATCGGCAGCCGGGGCAAAGTTCACCTCGGATTGGGCATTATCAGCCCGGTCGTCAGTGCGCCCGGGGGCGCTCCGGCGTCCCGTCGACGGCCGCGGCAACCGCAGGCGTCTCGGGCTCCCAAGCGATCGGATCGGGAACACGCACCAGCGCGTGCTTCAGCACATCGTCCATGCGCGCCACCGGAATGATGGTGAGCTTCGTCTTCACCTCGTCCGGGATTTCCGACAGATCCTTGACGTTGTCATCCGGGATCAGAACCGTCGTGATCCCGGCTCGCAACGCTGCAAGCAGCTTCTCCTTGAGCCCGCCGATCGGCAGCACGCGGCCGCGCAGCGTAATCTCGCCCGTCATGGCGACGTCCTTGCGCACCGCGATGCCAGTCAGCACCGAGATGATCGCCGTGACCATCGCCACACCGGCCGACGGGCCGTCCTTGGGTGTTGCGCCCTCGGGCACGTGGACGTGGATGTCCTTGCGGTCGAACAGCGATGCCGGAATGCCGAAATCGACGGACCGCGACCGCACGTAAGCGTTCGCCGCCTGGATCGATTCCTTCATCACGTCGCGCAGGTTGCCCGTCACCGACATCTTGCCCTTGCCGGGCATCATGACGCCTTCGATCGTCAGGATCTCGCCACCGACCTCGGTCCACGCGAGCCCCGTGACGACGCCCACCTGATCGACGAGCTCCGCCTCGCCATACCGGTACTTCGGCACGCCCAGGTACGCTTCGACCATGTCGGCCGTGACGTGAACCGTCTTGTGCTTCTCGACCAGGATGTCCTTCACCGCCTTGCGGGCGAGCTTGGACATCTCGCGCTCGAGCGAGCGCACGCCGGCCTCCCGCGTGTAGCGGCGAATGACTTCCTTGATCGCGTCGTCGTCGATGCTCCACTCGGAAGCGTCGAGGCCATGCGCCTGCCGCGTCTCGGGAATGAGATGACGCTTGGCGATTTCGACCTTCTCGTTCTCCGTGTAGCCGGCGAGCCGGATGATCTCCATCCGGTCGAGCAGCGCCGGCGGGATATTGAGCGTATTGGCCGTGGTCACGAACATCACGCTCGACAGATCGTAGTCGACCTCGAGGTAGTGATCATTGAACGTCGCGTTCTGCTCCGGATCGAGCACCTCGAGCAGCGCCGCTGCAGGATCGCCGCGGAAATCGGAGCCCATCTTGTCGATCTCGTCGAGCAGGAAGAGCGGATTGGTCCGCTTCGCCTTCTTCATCGACTGGATGACCTTGCCGGGCATCGAACCGATGTAGGTCCGCCGATGGCCACGGATCTCGGCTTCGTCCCTGACCCCGCCGAGCGACATGCGCACGAACTCGCGTCCGGTCGCGTTGGCGATCGAC
>JBGSJD010000636.1:0-4563 GCA_041742195.1 Hyphomicrobiaceae bacterium | reverse complement strand
GGCGATGCTGCTCGACGTCGGTACCATGGACGGGGGCTCGCTCGACATCGAGGCGCTGCTCGCGACGCTCGCCGGTAACGGCCTCACGCGGCTGCTCGTCGAGGGGGGGCCGACCGCATGGTTCGCGTTCCTCGCGGCCGGGCTCGCCGACGAGGTGGCGCTTGTCGTCGGTGACGGCCTGACGTCCGGCTCGTCGATCCCGGTCGTGACCGGGGACCGGGATGTCTTCTTCCAGCGCTATGGCCTGCATCCGGTGGCGCACCGGCAGCGGTCGCTGGGCAAGGACAAGCTTTTCGTCTATCGCCGCGAGTCGCCATGACACCTTCTGCTCGAGACATGCCGTTCCGCCACTATGTCCGTGTCCGCTACCAGGACTGCGACAGCCAGCACGTGGTGTTCAATGCCCGCTACGGCGACTATATCGACCTTGCGGTGACGCAATTCCTGATGGCCTCGATGCCGGGCCGTGATCCGTTCGACGGCAGCTTCGAGATCCAGCTCAAGAAGCAAACCATCGAGTGGTTCGGTCCGTTCCATTTCAACGAGGTGATCGAGATCGCGACGTGGGTGTCGCGGTTCGGGCGGACGTCATTCGACGTCCGCTTCGAGTTGAGGCGGCCCGTTGATCCGGAGGCCGTGGTCGTAGCCGATACGGTCTACGTCCACGTGCACGGCGAAAAGGGCGTCTTTCGGAGCGCGCCGCTCCCTGACGAGGCACGCGCCTTGCTGGAGGCCGGGGCAAAGGGCAAGATCGTCGACCACGCCGGCCATCTGCCCGTCGTGCTGCCCGGGTGAGAGGCGGCCGGGCGTCGAACGCCGCGCTGCGGCACGAGGAGACATAGCCTGTGTTCACGGGTCTGATCAGCGATGTGGGCGAGGTTGTCGCCCGGGACGGTGGCCGGTTCACGATCCGCTCCGGGTATGCGGCCGGGAGCATCGGGCTCGGCGCGTCGATCGCCCACGACGGGTGCTGCCTGACGGCGCTCGAGATCCGCGCCGAGGGTAGCGGCAGCATCTACGAACTGGATGTCTCGAACGAGACGCTTGCGAAAACCACTCTCGGGACGTGGCGGCCAGGGCGCCGGGTCAATCTCGAGCGCTCGCTCAAGGCCGGTGACGAGCTCGGCGGGCACATCGTCATGGGGCATGTCGACGGCACCGCGATCATTCGCGACATCCGGGCGGATGGCGAGTCGCGAAGGTTCACGATCGAGCCGCCGGCCGGCCTCGGCCGCTTCATCGCGGCGAAGGGCTCGATCGCGCTCGACGGGACGTCGCTCACCGTGAACGAGGTCGACGCGACCACGTTCGGCATCAATCTCATCCCGCACACGCTCGCCGTCACCACGTGGGGCGGGCAGGTGGTCGGCAATCGGATCAACCTCGAGATCGATCCGCTGGCGCGCTATGTCGCCCGGCTCCTCGAGATGCGCTGAATCGAACAAGGCAGGACAGCCACGATGCAAAAGGTCGAGTATGCGGAAGGGAAGGGGTTCATCTCTCCCATCGAGGACGTCCTCGAGGATTTCCGGAACGGGCGGATGATCATCCTCGTCGATGCCGAAGACCGCGAGAACGAGGGTGATCTCGTCATCGCGGGGCAGATGGCAACGCCCGAGGCGATCAATTTCATGGCCAAGAACGGGCGCGGTCTGATCTGCCTCTCGATCACCGAGCAGCGGGCCGACCAACTTCGTCTCGAGTACATGACGCGCAACAACAAGGCGCGGAACCGGACGGCGTTCACCGTATCGATCGAGGCGCGCGAAGGGATCGCGACCGGCATCTCGGCGCACGACCGGGCGCTCACCATCGCGACGGCCATCGATACCACCAAAGACCACAACGACATCGTGTCGCCAGGTCACGTGTTTCCGCTGGTGGCGCGGGAAGGCGGCGTCCTCGTGCGGGCCGGCCACACGGAAGCCTCGGTCGATCTGGCACGGCTTGCCGGGCTCTATCCGTCGGGCGTCATCTGCGAGATCATGAACGACGACGGCACCATGGCGCGGATGCCTGATCTCGTGCCGTTTGCACAGCGGCACGGGCTCAAGGTCGGCACCATCGAGGATCTGATCGCCTATCGCCTGAAGTATGACCGGATCGTCGACCGCAAGGCGACGACGACGGTCGACAGCGCCTATGGCGGCAAGTTCGAGCTCTACAGCTACGTGACGACCGTCGATCCGGTGGAGCACCTGGCGCTTGTCCAGGGCGATCTCACGCAGCCGGGGCCGGTGCTTGTTCGCGTGCACGCCGTCAGCATGGCCGCCGATCTCCTGGGTATCGGGACCGGACTCCGGGGCTCGGTGCAGAAGAGCATGGAACTCATCGCGAAGGAGGGACGTGGCGTCATCGTCCTCCTCCGCGATCTCCGGCCGCATTCGGTCTCGGAGTGGATCGCGACCCGCTCCCCCGATCCGCGCGCCGGGCGCACCGAGGAGCGGCGTCTCGTGGAGATCGGGATCGGCTCGCAGATCCTGCGCGATCTCGGGGTCGGCGAGATGGTGCTTTTGACCAACCAGCCGCAGTCGCGCTACGTGGGGCTCGAAGCGTACGGACTGAAGATCGTTGGAACGCGGAGGGTCGACTAGGTCATGGCAGGCAAGGGAACGGGCGGTGGCGGCCCGGAAGGAAAGGTGCCGGGCGCGCATCTCCTCATCATCGAGGCGCGCTACTACGAGGATATCGCCGACGAGTTGCTCGCGGGCGCGGTGGCCGAGATCGAGGCCGCGGAGGCGACCTACGAGCGGATCGCCGTGCCGGGGGCGCTCGAGATTCCGCAGGTGCTGGCCATGACCGGGGAGGGCATGTTCGCGTTCGACGGCGTGCTGGCGCTCGGCTGCGTGATCCGGGGCGAGACCTCGCACTACGACATCGTCGTCAACAACGCCAATCACTGGCTCTACGAGGCGACGGCGGAAGCCGGCCTGCCGGTCGGCAACGCGATCCTCACGGTCGACACCAAGGAGCAGGCGATGGCACGGGCCCGGGGCGGTCGCGAGGGCAAGGGCGGCGACGCCGCAAAGGCCTGTCTGCGGCTGATCGAGATCCGGCGCGCCTTCGAGGAACGCCAGACATGACACCCGAAGAGGCGTCTCGCCTGCCGCTTGCGCCCCGTACCGCGGCGCGCGTGACGGCCGTGCAGGCGCTCTACCAGATGGATCTCTCCGCCATCGACATCAATGATGTGATCGGGGAGTTCGAGGCGTACCGGTTCGGCGCCAAGGCCGAGGACGCGCTGCTCGCCGATGCGGATCGCGAGTTCTTCCGTAGCCTCGTGCGCGGTGTCGTCCGGCGCCAGCGGGAGATCGACCCCATGATCGATCAGCAGTTGGCGGAAGGCTGGCGGCTCACCCGGATCGACGCCATCCTGCGCGCGATCCTGAGGGCTGCCGTTCTGGAACTGCTCGAGCGCACCGACGTGCCAGCCCGCGTGGTCATCACGGAGTATGTCAATACCGCTCATGCGTTTCTCGGCGACGACGAGCCGCGCGTCGTGAATGGCGTGCTCGACAAGCTTGCCCGGCGCGTCAGGCCCGCTGAATTCACCTGATCGGGGTGGTTGCCGCCGGGGCACGCCGGTCGCGCCTTCGAGGCGCCACCGGCATTGGCGGTGCATCGGGGGCGCCGCCGTGATATCGAGGACATGGGGCTTGGTCGCCCTGCGTGCGAGTCGCGATGGGGCCGGCGGGTGGGGCCGGTTCGGAGCACTTGGGGTTTGAGCATGCGAGGACGTCTCACGGTCGCTGGCGGCGCGCTCCTGGTGGTCGTCTCAGTGACCGGGCCGGTGCTGGCCGATGCCGGTCTGGCCCGGGCCAAGGAAGCCGCACTTGCCCTCCAGCAGGGTCGGGCCGACGAGGCTGTGCAGCTTTTCACCGAAGCGATCGCTGCGCCCTCGCTCTCCAACGACCGTCGCGCCGCGCTGCTCAACGACCGAGGTGTCGCCTATTCCCGGAGCGGGCGCAGCAAGCTCGCCATCGACGACTTCAACGCCTCGATCCGGCTCGCACCCGAGGGGGCGTCGACCTACAACAATCGTGGCACGGTACTGATCGGGCTCGGCATGAGCGGGGAGGCCGAGAAGGACTTCAACCGCGCCATCGCGCTGGCTCCTGGCTATGCGGCAGCCTACGTCAACCGGGCCCATGCGCGGCTGCTCGCAGGCGAAGCCGACGAGGCGATGCGGGATTTCTCTCATGCCGCGCGCCTCTCGCCACGGACAGCCGCGGCCTATGCGGGTCGAGGGCGGCTGCATCTCAGGGCCAACCGGCCGCATGCCGCCGTTCGCGACCTCAATCGGGCCGTGAAGAGCGACGAGCGGTTCGGGGCGGCCTACCGGCTCAGGGCCGAGGCACACACCGTGCTCGGCAAGTTCGACGAGGCCATCGCGGACCTCAGTCGCGCGGTTGCCTTCGATCCCGGCAATGCGGCGCTCTATCGGGCGCGGGGCTATGGGTATCTCGCGGCGCGCAACGTGCCGTCCGCGATCAAGGATTTTCAGCGCGCGAGTGAGCTTGCGCCACGCCAGGCGGCCAACTTCGAAGGCCTGGCGCTGGCGCA
>JBGSJD010000635.1:0-2098 GCA_041742195.1 Hyphomicrobiaceae bacterium | reverse complement strand
ACGCCGCCCTTGCCGTCGAGTTTCGCCGCCAGCGCCGCGCCGGTGACGATTGAGATGCCGCCCGCGACGATGCCGTTGGCGCCGAGCATGCCCTTCTCGAAGTCGGCGATGTGCATGGAGCCGCCCTTGCCCTTGCAGTAGCCGTCGCGGCGTCCGTAGAGCTCGGCCATCATGCGGTCGAGGTCGGCGCCCTTGGCGATGCAGTGGCCGTGGCCACGGTGGGTGGAGATGATCTGGTCGCCGTCACGCAGCGCGCCGCAGACGCCCGTCGCGATCGCCTCCTCGCCAATGTAGCAATGCACGACGCCGTAGATCTTGTTGGCATGATAGTCGGCCGACGCCCGCTCCTCGAAACGGCGGATCGTCTGCATCGTGTGAAGCATCTCCCGGAGCGTATTCGGTCCGAGCGGCATGGGCGTCTCCTCCGCGCTGTTTTTTCAAGTGTTGCGCGATGTGCGGCCGAGGAGCAAGCGACCAGAAGACGGCAGCGCCGGTGGGCTTCAGAGAGGTATCTCGCGATTCATGTCCTTGTAGAGCAGGTAGACCGCATCGCTGAAGCCGGTCGGGTAGAACTGCTGCGGGCAAAACGCCCCCATCCAGATGAAATCACCAGCCCAGATCTCGTGCCAGTCGGTGCCGAGGAAATAAAGGCCCTGACCTTCCAGCATATAGAGGCCATGTTCCATGATGTGTGTCTCGACAGCCGGAAAGCAGGTGCCGGCCTCGAAGCGCATCAAGTTCATTTCGAAGTCGAAGCGCAGATCGCCGAAGGGCAGCAGGTGCTGGAACCCTCGGCCGCGAGCGCCGGTGTGGTTCGTGACCGGGACTCGATCGACATGCGATACGATCGGCTCGGGTTCCGGAAGGTCGATCTTGTCGTAGCGCTTGCGCAGGCCGAGGACGCGCAGCGGGTTGCCGTCGGCCGCATGCAACGTAAAGGGCACGCCGGGCGGCACGTAGGCAAAGCCGTGCTTCGCAAGAAGCGAACTCGCAGAGTCACCGATGGTCAGCTGGCACGTCCCTTCGAGCACGAAGTAGAAATGCTGCACGCCGGGCTCGCAGACGTGCCGGTTGGTGCCGCCGCCCGCCGCGATCTCCAGGATGAACTGGGCGAAACGCGCACCTAGCGCGGGAGCGGCAAGCACGCGCGCCACGGTCTTGTCGTACTGTGGCAGGCGGCTCGCCAGCACGCCCTCAGGCGGGAAAAAAGCGTAGTTCGGACGCACAACGCCGCGGTTGTGGCCGATGGCCCCCGGTGGAAGCTGTTCGGGCGCAGCTGGCGGTGTCGCCCGGTTCATCGGAGAACTCCCTCGACCGACTTCGCGATGCCGAGCATGCGGCGGTCAGCCATGGCGGCGCAGGAGATCATCAGGCTCGTCGGCGGCGCGCCGGGGGCCGACATCGGCAGCGCGATCGAGCAGCCGTCGAAGATGTTGATCATCAGGGTATTGCGCAGCGAGAGCATGTTGAGCCGCGTGTAGTCCTCGTCCTTGACGAGATCGGCTTCCTTCGGCGGCAGGATCGGGCACGTCGGCGACAGGATGGCATCGACATCGGCGAGCCCCTCAGCGTAAGCCGCCATTGCCGCTTCGCGACGGCCGAGAAGCTCGATGTAGTCGGCGGCCGACTGGGTTTCGCCCATGGCGATGCGCATGGCGACCCGCGGATCGTACTGGTTGCGCTTCGACGCAAACAGCTCCTTGTGCCAGGCATAACTCTCGGCAGCGGAGAGGCCGCCCTTGTTCAGCACCGCGCGCACCATCTCGAAGGGGGGGAACGCCTCCCGGACGATCATCGCGCCAGCGGCCGAGAGCCGCTGCAGGGTCGCGTCGAAGTCTTGCGCGACGGCCGGGTCCATGGCGTCGAGCGCGATGTTGGTCGGGACCAGGAGGCGCAGGCCCGCGAGCGGGACGGGCTTTGCCGCAGCGATCGGCTCGCCCGCGAAGATGCCGTCGAGGAGGGCACAACAGTCGACCGTGCGGGCGATGGGGCCGATGGAATCGAGGCTCGTCGAGAGTGGCACGACATGAGATGTCGGCACGCGGCGGGCTGTCGGCTTCAGGCCGGTGACGCCGCAGTAGGCCGCCGGAATGCGGCA
>JBGSJD010000634.1:0-2480 GCA_041742195.1 Hyphomicrobiaceae bacterium | reverse complement strand
CCGTGGTGTCGAGGGCCTCGGGGGCATGCGGGACGCTGCCGCCGATGTCGACGAGACGAGGCTCGCAGTGCGGCTCGCTGGCGTGGCGCGGCTGCTGCGATCCCCCCCTTCAACCCCCAGACTGAGGTGACTTCATGCACGATACCTACGAAACCAAGGGCACGGGCGATATCGCCTCGGCCATCGAGGACCTCGCGCGCGCGTTCGAGGCCTACAAGGAGGCCAACGACCGCACGCTCGACGAGATCAAGTCGCGCGGTGCCGCCGACACCGTGACGGCCGACAAGCTGACGCGCCTCGACCGGGCCGTCGAGGAACTGTCGCTCAAGGCACGTCGTCCGCAGATCGAGGGCGCCGGATCTGCTCGCATCGACAGTGCGCACAAATCCGCCTTCGAGGCCTATGTGCGGAAGGGCGAGACGGGCAGCCTCGCAAGCCTCGAGGCGAAGGCGCTCTCCGCCGGCACGGGTGCCGACGGCGGCTATCTCGTCCCGGAGGAGACCGAGCGCGTCGTCAACCAGGCGCTGAAGGACATTTCGCCCATCCGCGCCATCGCCGGCGTGCGCCAGGTCTCGTCCTCGGTGTTCAAGAAGCCGTTCTCGCTGACCGGCCCGGGCACGGGCTGGGTCGGCGAGACGGCGGTCCGGCCCGAGACGGCCTCGCCGACGCTCGCGGAGCTCGCCTTCCCGACCATGGAACTCTACGCCATGCCGGCTGCCTCGCCGACGCTGCTCGACGACGCCGCCGTCAACATCGACGAGTGGATCGCGGAGGAAGTGCGCACCGCGTTCGCCGAGCAGGAAGGGGCCGCGTTCGTCAACGGCGACGGCGTCAACAAACCGCGCGGCTTCCTCGACTATCCGAAGGTCGACGAGGCGAGCTGGACGTGGGGCAACATCGGCACGCTCTCGACGGGCGTTGCGGGTGGCTTTCCCGCGGTCAATCCGACCGACAAGCTGATCGACCTCGCCTACGCGGTGCGCAGCGGCTACCGGGCCAACGCGCACTTCGTGATGAACCGCACGACGGAGGCCGTCATCCGCAAGTTCAAGGATGCGGACGGCAACTACATCTGGCAGCCGGCGCAGCGGCCCGGCGAAGCGCCGACGTTGCTTGGCCATCCGGTCGCCGAGAGCGAGGACATGCCGGACATCTCCGCCGGCTCGCACTCGATCGCCTTCGGTGACTTCAAGCGCGGCTATCTGATCGTCGACCGGATCGGGCTCCGCGTGCTGCGCGATCCCTACTCGTCGAAGCCCTACGTGCTCTTCTACACGACGAAGCGCGTCGGCGGCGGCGTGCAGGACTTCCACGCGATCAAGCTGCTCAAGTTCGCAGCCTGATCCCGTCGCGCCCCGGCACCGGCCCGCCTTCTCCTCCCGGGCGACCGGTGTCCGGGGCGCATCTCTCCGCGTCCCCCCAAACCTAGTTGCGAGATCCGACATGTCCCTCGTCATGACGAGCGGGCCCGCGCTCGAGCCAGTCAGCCTGGCCGAGGCGAAAGCCCACCTGCGCGTGGATGGCACGGCCGAGGACGCCCTCGTGCAAAGCCTGATCGTCACCTCGCGGCTGCACATCGAGGCAGCGCTCTCGCTGGCGCTGATCACACAGAGCTGGACCTATTTTCTCGACCGCTGGCCCAGGGGCGGGCGTCTGGTGCTGCCGCTCCGGCCCGTCGCCGCCATCTCGCATGTGCGGATCTGGAAAGAGGATGGGACAAGCGAAACCCTCTCGCCGTCCGACTTCCTGCTCGACGGACACGGCATGCCGCCGCGTCTCGTCGCGCTCGGCGACCGGCCGCTCAGCGAGCCGGGACGGCCGGTCAACGGCGTCGAGGTCGGCATCACGGCCGGGTTCGGCCCGGCGCCCGAGGATGTGCCAGCGACGGTGCGCCATGCGCTCCTTCTCCTCGTCGCGCACTGGTACGAGAACCGCGAACCGGTCGAAATCGGGGCCGGCACCAACGCCGTGCCGACGATGGTCTCCGATCTCCTCGCGCCCTACCGGCGGAGGCGTCTGTGAAGGCGCACCGGATCGGTGCGCTCCGGCACCGGGTGACGCTCGAGAGCGTCGTCCGGCTCGCCGACGGCGGTGGCGGTGCCCACGTGTCCTGGCTGCCGGTGGCCGAAATCTGGGCGGGCATCGTGCCCGTCTCGGGATCCGAGATCGTGACCGGCGAGGCCGTCTCCGGCCGGGTCAGCCACGAGATCGTCATCCGGCATCGGGCCGGCGTCGAGCCCGCCATGCGCTTCCGCTACGGCGTGCGCCTCTTCGAGATCGCGGCGGTGATGGATCGCGACGAGCGCCGCCGCCTGCTCAGATGTCTCTGCCGCGAGGAGTTCCTATGACGACGACACGACTAGTCCTTCTGCTCCAGGCGCTGGTCCGCCTGGTGCTCGACATCGCCGCGAGGCGCCGCCGGTCCGATGGTTCCACGCCGCAGCCGGATGCGCGCCCGCCCACCGGCCGTTCCGGGCCGC
>JBGSJD010000633.1:0-4290 GCA_041742195.1 Hyphomicrobiaceae bacterium | reverse complement strand
TCGCGGTGAAGCCGGCCGCCAGCGCCATCAGCCGCTCGAGCTGGCGCTCCCGGATGGCGAGCTGACGCAGGTGCTGCACGGTGTTGATCAGGTAATCGAGATTGGCCCCCGACCGGCCCCGGGCGCCGCGAATGATCCGCGCCTGCCGTTCGAGCGGCAGCCGCCCAGTATAGCTCGGATGGCACCGCTCGACGGTATAGGCCAGCGCCTCGACGTGGACGGTGCCGCCCTCGGCGACGAGCGACAGCGGCACGCGCGCCTCCCGATAGACGCCATAGATCAGCTCACGTTCGCGAAGGTACGCGAGGACGCCGGCCGCCTCGTCTGCCGCCACCCGATAGGCGATGCCGCGACACGCCTGCCCCGTGTCGAGGCCGAGCACGAGCCCCGGCCGCTCCCGCGAGCCCCGGTGCACGGTGGACGCGATGCAGAACGCGCGGTGATATCCGGCAAGCGTCGCCTGCGCCCGCTCGACGAACGGGAAATCTGGTCGCCACATGAGCGAGCCGTAACCGAAAACCCACAGATCCCGGCCGGCCCTCGGCACCATGTCAGCGTCTCAGGTCTTGGTCGGTTTCGTGCTGCCGGCACCGCCGTCGGGTCGGCCGAAGTTCGGCGCGGCGGTATCCTGCCCGGCCTGGATCACTCCGCGTCGCGTCCGCCGGGCCTCGGTGAACAGTTCGAACAGCGTCTCCCCATCCCCGTAGCGTATCGATCGCTGCAAGTGGATCAGGTCTTCCGTGAACCGCGCCAGCATCTCGAGCACCGCGTCGCGGTTATTGAGGAACACGTCGCGCCACATCGTCGGATCGGACGCAGCGATCCGCGTGAAATCACGGAACCCGCCGGCCGAGAACTTGATCACCTCGCTGTCCGTCACCCGCTCGAGATGGCTCGCCGTATTGACGATGTTGAAGGCGATGAGGTGCGGCACGTGGCTGGTGATGGCGAGCACCATGTCGTGATGGTCCGCGTCCATCACCTCGACGTTCGAGCCGAGACCTTCCCAGAACATGCGGAGTTTCTCCGTCGCGGCCGGGTCCGTGCCCTCGGGCGGCGTCAGGATGCACCACCGGTTGTCGAAGAGCTCGGCGAAACCCGATTCCGGCCCCGAGTGCTCGGTGCCTGCGATCGGGTGTCCCGGCACGAAATGCACGCCGTCCGGCACCAATGGCCCGACCTCGCGCACGAGCACGCCCTTCACCGAGCCGACATCGGTCAGGATGGCGCCCGGCTTCAGATGCGCGCCGATTTCCTCCGCCACCCGGACGCACGCGCCGACCGGCACGCACAGGATGACGAGATCCGCCTCCTTCACGGCCTCCGCCGCCGTTGCATACGCGCTATCGATGAGGCCGATCCGGAGCGCGGTCGCCCGCGTCGCCTCCGTCCTGGCATGACCGACGATCCGCCGCGCGAGACCGGCCCGGCGCATGGCGTGGCTGATCGACGAGCCGATGAGGCCGATGCCGATCAGGGCAACGGTATCGAAGACGGGCTTCTTCATGCGCCTCTGCTCACGCCTTCCCCATGAAGGCGGCGAGCGCCTTGACCACGGTTCTGTTGTCGCTTTCGGTCCCGATCGTCATCCGCAGCGCGTTCGGCAGCCCATAGCCCGCCACCCGCCGCATGATGATGCCCTTCGATTTGAGGAACGCGTCGGCCGCCGACGCCGTCCGCTCGCCCGTCTCCGGAAAGTGGATCAGGATGAAGTTGCCGACGCTGGGTGTAACCTCGAGCCCGAGCTTCTGGATCTCGGCCGTCGCCCATGGCAGCCACGTGTCGTTGTGGACGAGCGAAGCCTCCACGTGCGCCGTATCCTCGATCGCCGCGATCCCGGCCGCGATCGCCGGCGCCGTCACGTTGAACGGGCCACGGATGCGGTTGAGCACGTCGGCAATGGCCGGCGGGCAATAGGCCCAGCCGAGCCTCAGCGCCGCGAGGCCGTAGATCTTCGAGAACGTCCGCGTCATGACGACGTTCTTCTGCGTCGCGACGAGCTCGATCCCGGACTCGTAGTCGTTGCGCCGCACGTATTCCGCATAGGCGGAATCGAGCACGAGCAGCGTATCCGGCCGGAGCGCCGCGTGCAGCCGCCGCACCTCGCTCATCGGGATGTACGTGCCCGTCGGATTGTTCGGGTTGTCGAGGAACACGATCTTGGTGCGCGGCGTAAGCGCGGCGATCATCGCGTCGACGTCGGCCGCGAGGTTCCGGCATTTGACCACGACCGGCTTCGCGCCGTTGCCGAGCGTCACGATCCGGTAGACGAGGAACCCGTGCTCGGTGAAGACCGCCTCGTCGCCGGGCCCGAGATAGGCGTGCGCCAGCAGGTTCAGAAGCTCGTCCGAGCCGCACCCGCACACGATCCGCGCCGGATCGAGGCCATAGACGCCGCCGATCGCCTTACGAAGCGCCAGCGACGCCCCGTCCGGGTAGCGCTCGAGCTCCGAGGCCAGTGCGGTATAAGCTGCGATGGCCTTCGCGGATGCCCCGAGCGGCGTCTCGTTCGACGACAGTTTGATCGGTTTGAGCCCGCCAGGCACCGAGCTTTCGCCCGGCACGTAGGGGGCGATATCGAGAATTCCGGACTTCGGCTTCGGCTCGGTGAGGATGGCGGACATCTTGGCGGTTCATCCGTTCGAAGGGGCAGGCGCGGGGGCCGCCCAGAGACACGACGACAGACACGACAACAGACACGACGCAGGCAAGGCGCGGGCACGATTGATAGGCCCGCCGCCCTTTGAATGCAAATGCCGGGCAAGCCGCACCCGACATGCCCTTGACAGGCTCGCGACTCACTCATAACCGTTTCAGCGTGGTGATTTGGCCGGCCGGCTTGCAGCCACGTTAAAGAAATCGCTAAACAGGCCGAGAGCGCGACCCGGTAACGGGTCCGTCCCGGCCATGTGAGCGGGGTGGACCGGCCGGGTTTTTTGCTGCGCCATGCCGGGCTCGTCCGGCCGGAGCAGGAGGCGCCGGATGTCGCGTGAATCCCCTGACGTCGTGATGGAGCAGAGCCTCGACCGGCCCTTGGCCCGTTCGAGCGAGATCGACCAGCCGTCGAGCGAGGTCGTGCGCTTCACCGATCAGCCGCTCGTGCTGGATTGCGGCCAGTCGCTGTCGCCGTTCCAGGTGGCCTATTGCACCTACGGCACGCTCAACGCCGCCAAATCGAACGCCATCCTCGTTTGCCATGCCCTGACGGGCGACCAGTACGTCGCGAGCCGCAACCCCGTGACGGGCAAGCCCGGCTGGTGGGAGATCATGATCGGCCCGGGCAAGCCGATCGACACCGACCGCTTCTTCGTCATCTCGACCAACATCCTCGGCGGCTGCCTCGGCTCGACCGGCCCCGCCTCCATCAATCCCACGACCGGCAAGCCCTACGGCCTCGACTTCCCCGTCATCACCATCGGCGACATGGTGAAGGCCCAGGCCCGCCTCGTCGACCATCTGGGCATCGAGCAGCTGTTCTCGGTGGTCGGCGGCTCCATGGGCGGCATGCAGGTCCTCGAGTGGGCCGCCCGCTACAAGCACCGGGTCTTCACCGCGATCCCGATCGCGACCGCCCCGTGGCATTCCGCCCAGAACATCGCATTCCACGAGGTCGGCCGTCAGGCCGTGATGGCGGATCCGGACTGGGCCGCCGGCCGCTACGTCGACGAGGGCAAGGTGCCGCGCCGGGGCCTCGCGGTCGCCCGCATGGCCGCCCACATCACCTACCTCTCGGAGGAAGCCCTCGAGCGGAAGTTCGGCCGCAGCCTGCAGAACCGCGTCGCCAAGACCTTCTCGTTCAGCGCCGATTTCCAGGTCGAGAGCTATCTCCGCCACCAGGGCTCGACCTTCGTCGACCGCTTCGACGCCAACAGCTACCTCTATATCACCCGGGCCATGGACTACTTCGACCTCTCGGCCGACAACGGCGGCAAGCTCGCCAACGCCTTCTACGGCACGCGCACCCGCTTCTGCGTCGTCTCGTTCACGTCGGACTGGCTCTACCCGACCCGCGAGAGCCGCGAGATCGTGCAGGCCCTGAACGCCGTCGCAGCCAACGTCTCCTTCGTCGAGATCGAGAGCGACAAGGGCCACGACGCCTTCCTGCTGGACGAGCCCGAGCTGTTCGCCACCGTCCGCGGCTTCCTCGGCGCCGCTGCCAGGAAGCGCGGCCTCCCTCCCGCTGCCGGAGCCTGACCCATGCTCGCCCGAGACGAGACTTTGGCCCCGGTCGCAACGTCCCGCGTCGACCACGCGCTGATCGCCAAGATGGTGGCGCGCGGCGCCCAGATC
>JBGSJD010000632.1:0-4115 GCA_041742195.1 Hyphomicrobiaceae bacterium | reverse complement strand
TCGGCGACGAGCGCCGGATGAAGCGCGGACAGGCCCCGCGCACGTGACCGAGACGGCGGCCCGGGCAATTAGCCCGGGCCCCACTCAATGGAAGATCCGCCCCGCGTCGATCACCACCGTCTGCCCGGTCATGGTCTCGGTGCGGCACATGGTGACGGTCATGTCGGCGCAGTCGTCCTTGTCGGCCGCCTTGCGCAGGAGCGACGTCGACGCCGATCGCTCGATCTGTTCGGCCCGGAGGTTCGCCGTCGCGCGCGTGCCTTCGAGCAGCCCCGGCGCCACGCAGTTGACCAGCACCTCCGGCGCCAGTGAGACCGCCATGCACTTGGTGAGGTGGATCAGCCCCGCCTTCGACACCGCATAGGCGATCGACGATCCGGTCGGCCCGAGCCCGGCCACCGACGAGATGTTGACGATCCGCCCCGAACCCTGCTGCTTCATCACCGGCGCCACGGCCTTGATGAGCCGCATCGGCCCCGTGAGATTGACCGCCAGGATCTTGTCCCAAAGCTCCATCGTCATGGCGTCGAGATCGGGAAACGGCACCGACTTGTTGAACGCCGCGTCGTTGACAAGGAAGTCGATCCGCCCGAAGCGGGCGACCACCGCCGCAACCAGCGCCTCGACGGCCGCCTGATCGGTGATGTCGCAGCCGAACGCCGCCGCCGTCACCTGGTGCGAGGACTGCAGCTCCCGCGCCACGCCCTCGGCCTGCTCCCGGCTCTGCGCGTACATGACGGCGATATGCACGCCCTCCTTAGCCAGCGCGTGGCAGATCCGCTGCCCGAGCCCGCCGTTGCCGCCCGTGACGAGCGCCACCTTGCCGCGTAGATCCATCCCTCGACCTCTCCTGCCGTCGGCGGGGCTCGACGCCCTCTGCCCGTCGGGTCGAGTGTGACGCCTAACCGGCGTTGCAGGCAAGCCGCCCGCTGAGGCTGACCTCGCTGCTGATCAACCGGAACCGACCGCTGTGCTGCGTTTCGCCCGGTCGCTGCGCCGTCTCGATGACGACGGTCACCGGGTCATCGACCGGCCCGACCATCAGGAGCATGCGGAGATCGCCGTCCCGGTTCCAGAATTGCGCCGGCCTCTTGCCGCCGAGCGACCAGAGGCGCCGATCCTTCGGCACCTTCTGGTGATGGATCTCGAGCGTCCCCTCCATGCCCGCGGCCCCCGGCGATCCCGAGCCGTCCGGAGCGAGCGGCAGGTAGAGCCGGAGCGTCATGCTGAAATCGGCGACCTCGCACGACACGCTCGACTGGTAGAGCTGCGCCTCGGCCGGCTCACCCGCGACGATCAGGACCAGTACCGCCGCGCCGAGCTGCGACCTCATCGCTTGCCACCGAGGTACTTCGGCCCCGCGCCGGTGAGACTGTCGATGTAGGCGACGAGCGCCTCGACACCCTCACGCCCGAGATCGAACATCGGCATCTCCTCGTGCCCCCCGACGATGCCGGTCTTGAGCGCTTCGACCAGCATGGGGATCGGGTGATCCTCCCCGAAGGTGCGGAACGGCGGCGCGACCTTCTGCGGGCTCACGTCGTCGACGCCCACCGCATGACACCGCCCGCACGTCGCAGCCGCGATCGCCGCCCCGCGCGCAGCAGGGTCGGAGGCGTGGGTTTCAACGTGCGTGACGGCAGTCGCAAGCGCCGCCACGAACGCGACCGCAATGGCAAACCTCGACCCCATTCGTCTGGCTCCCGATTTGCGATGACGCGACGCGACCGCCCACGGCAGGCCGCTCACACCAGCCGGCTCTGCTCCACCGCCGCCCCGATGAAGCTCGCGAACAGCGGATGCGGCTCGAACGGACGCGACTTGAGCTCGGGGTGATACTGCACACCGATGAACCACGGATGCGCCGGGATCTCGACCGTCTCGGGCAGCAGCCCGTCCGGCGACAGGCCGCAGAACTTGAGCCCCTGCGCCTCGAGTCGTTCCCGATAGCGCGCATTGACCTCGTAGCGATGCCGGTGCCGCTCCGAAATGCGTGTCGCGCCGTAGATGTCGGCAATGCGGCTGCCCTTCTCGAGCTTGGCCTCGAAGGCCCCGAGCCGCATCGTGCCGCCGAGATCGCCGTCGGTACGCCGGCGCTCGAGTTCGTTGCCGCGCATCCACTCGGTCATCAGGCCGACGACCGGCTCATCGCTCGGACCGAATTCCGTCGACGACGCCTTGCCGATGCCGGCGAGCGTCCGCGCCGCCTCGATGACGGCCATCTGCATGCCGAAGCAGATGCCGAAGTACGGCACGCCCCGTTCACGCGCGAACCGCGCCGCCTGGATCTTGCCTTCCGCGCCCCGCTCGCCGAACCCGCCCGGCACCAGAATGCCATGCACGTTCTCGAGATGCGGCGCCGGGTCTTCCTTCTCGAACACCTCGCTCTCGATCCAGTGCAGGTTGACCTGCACCCGGTTCGCGATGCCGCCGTGCACCAGCGCCTCGATGAGCGACTTGTAGGCGTCCTTGAGGCCGGTGTACTTGCCGACGATGGCGATGTTGACCTGCCCCTCGGGTGTCGCAACCGCCCGGGAAATGCCCTCCCAGCGATCGAGCTTCGGGGCCGGCGCGCCCTCGATGCCGAACGCGGCGAGGACTTCCCGATCGAGCCCCTCGCGGTGATAGGCGAGCGGCACGTCGTAGATGGAGGCGACGTCGAGCGCCTGGATGACCGCTGTATCCCGCACGTTGCAGAAGAGCGCGATCTTGCGCCGCTCCGACGCCGGGATCTCGCGATCCGACCGGCAGAGCAGGATGTCCGGCTGAATGCCGATCGAGCGCAGTTCCTTCACCGAGTGCTGCGTCGGCTTGGTCTTGAGTTCGCCGGCAGATGGGATGAATGGAAGCAGTGTCAGGTGGATATAGACCGAGTGCCCGCGCGGCAGATCGTTGCCCAGCTGACGAATGGCCTCGAAGAACGGCAGGCCTTCGATGTCGCCGACCGTGCCGCCGATCTCGACCAGCACGAAATCGACATCGTCGTTGCCCGCCAGCACGAATTCCTTGATGGCGTCCGTGACGTGCGGGATGACCTGCACCGTGCCGCCGAGGAAATCGCCGCGCCGCTCCTTGGCGAGGATCTCCTGGTAGATGCGCCCCGTGGTCACGTTGTCCGACTTCTGCGCTGGAACGCCCGTGAAGCGCTCGTAGTGTCCGAGATCGAGGTCGGTCTCCGCACCGTCGTCGGTCACGAACACTTCGCCGTGCTGATACGGGCTCATCGTGCCCGGATCGACGTTGAGATAGGGGTCGAGTTTCCTCAACCTGACTGTGTAGCCGCGGGCTTGAAGGAGCGCTCCGAGGGCCGCTGAAGCCAGCCCTTTGCCGAGCGATGAGACCACGCCGCCGGTAATGAAGATGTACCGCGCCATGGACCTTGACGTTACAGTATCGACCGCTGATTCGAAGAGATTTTTTCGCATTCGTCCACTGCCGTGGCGATGCGACCGCCGCCGCCCTACTCGGACTTCGGCGGCGACGGCAGCTTCTGCTTGCCCTTTTCCAGGCTGTCGAGCACACCACCCTGCGGCGCCGGGGTGCCCGGAGCCGAGATCGGCGCATCGAGCGGCGACACGGGGCGCGCGCCCTGCCGGGCCAGCAGCGTCAGGCTGATGCTGGTGATGAAGAAGGCTGCCGCCAGTCCCGCCGTGACACGGGTCAGGAAGTTCGCCTGCCCGCGCCCGCTCATCAGACCCGAGCCGCCACCGCCGATACCGAGGCCACCGCCCTCCGACCTCTGCAGCAGGACGACGGCGACGAGGCCGGCGGCGATCATGAGATGCACGATGAGAAGTATGGTGGCCATGCCAGTGCCTGTCCGTGGAGCGTTGCCGCGCGAGCGAGCGCGCCCGCCGGGTGTTCGTCGGCGCTTCTACACGAGCCGTCCGCCCGTGGCCAGCAGCAACCCGCAGCCACGGCGTGAGGCCCTACACTAGTTCGTCACGCCCGAGGTCTTCGCGGGTGGACGATAGGCATCGTCGGCCTTCGCCTTGGGTTTCGCCGCCGGCTTCGCCCTCTGCTTGGGCTTCGGCGTCTCAGCCGCCTCCGCTGCCGCGCTTTTAGCCGGCTTCGAGCGCACCGCCTTGGTCGCGGCCGGTTTCACCGCCTTTGTG
>JBGSJD010000631.1:0-4023 GCA_041742195.1 Hyphomicrobiaceae bacterium | reverse complement strand
ACGCGAGGCGCGTTGCGCGCGAGATCGGACCCCGGCGCATCATCGGCCCGCCTTCCGCATGGATTGGAGCAAGGCTTCGCTCGGCCAGCAATCGACGTCGAGGCGCTCAGCCCGCTGGTAGAGCCCGATCTTCAGCCGGGTCTCGGAGCCGATCCGCCCGTCGAGCTTGGCGATCTCGTGGCCGGCGTCGCGCAACCGGCGCTGGATCTCGAGAATGCCGGCCGTCGAGAGCTGGCGGACCGGCGACCAGGGCCGGCGAAAGCCGCCGACCCCCGCGATGCGATCGGACAGGCTGCCGACGAACGTCGCGTAGAGGTCCGACGTGTTGTAGGCCCGCAGAACCTTGAAGTTCTCGGTGACGAGGAACTGGGGCCCGTAGGCGCCGCCCGGCGACATGAGGTAGGCACTCGCCTGCAGGTGCGCCGTATCGAAGGGCCGACCGTCCATGCGCGCGACGCCCATCCGCGCCCACTCGCCGATGGGACGGGCGTTACCGGGGCCTTCGTTGGCGCAATCGACGCGCTGCGACGGCGCGATCTCGATGCCCCAGGGCAGCCCCTTCACCCAGCCCTTCAGCTTCAGCTGGCTCGCGGCCGAGCCGAGCGCGTCGGCGACGGAGGAGAAGAGATCGATGCGGCCGTCGCCGTCGAGATCGATAGCCGAGGAATAGAACTCCGACGGCATGAACTGCGTGAGGCCCATGGCGCCGGCCCACGAGGCGCGCATCTCGGCGCGGCGCACGCGCCCGTCCTCGATCAGTTTCAAGGCATGGAGCAGCTCGTCGCGGAACATGTCCTTGCGCCGGCCAAGAAAGGCCTGCGTCGCGAGCGCGCGAATGGCATCGTGTTTCGGCTTGTAGCCACCGAATGCGGTCTCGCGACCCCAGATCGCCAGCACCGCGTGGCGGTCGACGCCGACGCGGCTTTCGACGGCATCGAGGGCCGCGGCGTGGCGGGCCGCCAGCGCGCGACCTTCCTTTGCCAGCGCGACAAGCCGCTTCTCGGAGAGATAATCCTGGGGTGCCACCGTAAACTCGGCCTGGCCCTTCGACGACAGGGCGTCCTGTCCGGGTCGGACAAGATCGGGGGCGGTCAGATCGGGCTCGACGCCGGCCATCTCGCGATCGAACACCGCGCCCGAGACGCCACGAGACAGGGCATCCGGTCGAAGCTCGGTCACGAACCGCCTGAAATCGGCGTTCGCCGCCGCGGAGCCGGCGCACAGGCCAGACATCACGAGCGCCGAGAGGGCCAAGCCGAACCGGCAAAGCGACATCAAGGCCGGTTTGCCGCCACATCGACTGGTGCCTACGCGCCGCGCCATGCCTCGCGTCGTTGCCTCTGCAGTCCGCCTCCGCATTCGACCTCGTCGTCCCACCGATTGCGATCGGTCATGATAATAGACGTTTTCGAGGCCATTTTGAGGACTTTCGGGCTCAATCCGCTTTGTGATTGCGGCGGTCCAGCGCCGCGAGGATCGCAAACAGTGCCGGCATGGCGACCATCCAGGCGATGCCGTAGGCGAGCAGCGCGCGCCAGAGCGGATCGGCGAGCGTGAGCGCTTGCAATCGGTGGCCGGCCCAGTAGGCAAGCGGCGCTCCCAGCAGGGCCAGCGCCAGCGATTTCATGATTGGCCGTGACCCCAGCATGGCGACCGTCGCGGGCAGGGTCACGCCGAACGCCGCCCACAGGGCGAGCAGCCAGAGCGGAGCGGCGCCGATGCCGATGTCCGGCCGAAAGGTCACGAAACCCATGGCCGCAATGGCGTTCTCGACGACGAGGCCGGCCACAACCGACGCTGCGACGAGAACGGAATCGGCCTGTCGCTCACGCGACATGAGCCATCGCACCGCGAGGAAGACAATGGCGGCAGCGATCCCGATCCAGGCCTGCTCGCGAGCCACCGCGAGTGCCGTGACCAACCAGACGGCCTGGTATCCCAGCAACCAAAGATATGACGTCGGGGCCAGGCTCAACGGCTCGTCCCCGCGCCGCTACCGCGAAACCCCGCCATGGCGACGAAGCCGGCCCACGCCGCGATCGCGGTCACGACAGTCCCCCATGCCATGTCGGGCAAGACGATCGCCCACGTCCAGCGATTGAGAACGGCGTGCGCGGTCAAATCGAATGTGGCGTAAGCGACGAAGCCGAGGATCGCGCCCTTGATCAGCGCGTCCCGCAGCGACCGCTTCTCGACGGCTGGCAGCACGGCAAGGGCCAGCACGCCAGCAGGATAGATCAAGTAGAACGCGACGATCGCGCCGATATTCGGGGTGGCGCGCAGCATGTCGCCGAGCGTGGCCTGGAACATCGGCGCCGCGACCAGAGACAGCCAGACAGCGTCGACGACAGCGAACACGACGAGGACGACGACATAAGCGCGGAGCAGTTTCATGACGCCCTCCCCTGGGGGCCGGCGGATGGCCAGCCCCTGTGCGTACGCTATTCGACCATCGACAGGAACTCCTGGCGCGTCATCGGATTGTTGCGGAACGATCCAAGCATCCGGCTGGTCACCATGTCGGTGCCGTGCTTGTGGACGCCGCGCGTCGACATGCAATGGTGCGTGGCCTTGATGATCACGCCGACGCCGACCGGCCGGAGGACTTCCTCGATCGTGTTGGCGATCTGTGCCGTCATCCGCTCCTGGATCTGCAGGCGCTTGGCGTAAGCCTCGACGACGCGGGCCAGCTTCGAGATGCCAACCACCCGGCCCGATGGCACGTAGGCCACCCACGCCCTGCCGATGATCGGGGCGAGATGATGCTCGCAATGGCTCTCGAAGGGGATGGAGCGAAGCACGACCATCTCGTCGTAGCCGTCGGTCTCTTCGAAGGTGCGCTTCAGGATCTCGGCCGGATCCTGGGCGTAGCCGGCAAAAAACTCGTCGAACGCGCGCACGACGCGGCCCGGCGTATCCGCCAGGCCATCGCGGGTCGGGTCCTCGCCGATCCACTTCAGGAGCGTGCGAACCGCCCCTTCAGCCTCCGCCCGGGACGGCTTGACTTCACCCGTCATCCGGACGATCGCGGGAGACAATGGGGTTGTGAGGACTTTCGAACTCATGGGGTGCTCCCGTGACGGTTTTCACGGCCATTAACGCTTGGCAATCCGCAACAGATCACGCCCGAGAAAAAATAAGCGATGGCCTGATCCGGGTGGGGCGCGTCAGCGTAGATCGTTGCGTGGGAACGGAGAGCCTCTATGTTGAGCCACCCGAGTATCGCTCGCGCCTCGCCGCGACGGGCCAACGCCTCTCTCAAGGGCTCGATGACCGATCTTCTGACGACTATCGCCAAAGACCGCAGCGACGAAGCCTTCAGACAACTCTTCAAAGATTTCGGACCTCGCATTCGTAGCTACATGCTCCGCCAGGGGGCCGATCCCGCGACAGCGGACGAGTTGATGCAGGAAACGCTTCTGACCGTCTGGACCAAAGCCGCACTCTATTCCTCGGAGAAGGGGAGTGCTTCGTCGTGGATCTTTGCGATTGCGCGGAATCTGCGGATCGACAGGCTTCGAAAGCGGACGCCGTGGCAGGAGCTGCCCGAGGAGCATGCCGATACGATCGCCTCCGACGAGATGGCGCCCGACGAGGCGGTCAACCAGTCTCAGCAGAAGGCCCGCGTGCAGGCCGTGCTCCGGACACTCCCACCGGAACAGCTCGAAGTTGTGACTCTCGCGTTCATCGACGGCTTGTCCCACAGCGAAATCGCCGATCGTCTCCAGCTGCCACTTGGAACGGTCAAATCCCGCATCCGCCTTTCCTACCAGAAAGTCCGATCAGCCCTCGAGGACATCAGATGACCAAGCTGATCAATCGGCATCCCGACCCTGCAACCCTGATGGCCTACGCCGCCGGGACCCTCAACGAGGCGCTGTCGGCCGCCGTGGCCGCGCATGTCGCCATGTGTCCGGTCTGCCGGCGGGAAGTTCGCCTTCTCGAGGCGGTCGGGGAAACGCTCATCGCGTCGCTGGCGCCGACGCCTGCCACGTCAGGGCGACGCCAGCCCGTACGACCTGC